>JAYVLW010000679.1:0-8248 GCA_043759315.1 Myxococcales bacterium | reverse complement strand
GCTCGGTGCGATCCTGTTCGAGATCCTCGCTGGCGACACGCTGCACCCGAGGGGCCGCGGTGCGTTGACGAGCACGCTACAGGGGATCGACGGCGGGCCGGCCCGGCGACGCCCCGACCGCGCGATCGCCCCCGAGCTCGACGCGCTGTGCATCGGCGCGCTCGCCACCCGCGCGAGCGAGCGTCCTTCCGCCGACTCGCTCGCCGAGCAGCTCCAGGGCTACCTCGACGGAGATCGCGACGTGGAGGGCCGGCGCGCGCTGGCGGCGACCTTCGCGAAGCGCGCGCAGGAAGCCCTCGCCTCGGGGGACCTCGCGCGCCGCGCCGAGGCCATGCAGGCCGCCGGCCGCGCGCTCGCGCTCGATCCCACGTCCACCGAGGCCGGCGCGATCGTGCAGACGATCATGTTCGAGCCGACAAAGACCCATCCGCCCGAGCTCCAGGAGGAGCTGACCGCATCCGAGGACGCCGTGCAGAAGCGCCAGGGCAAGGCCGCGCTGTTCTCGTTCGGCGTGATCCTCGCATTCCTCGGGATTGCCTCCGCGAACGGCGTCACGAACCTGCCGCTCGTGCTCGGCATCGCGGCCTTCGTCGTCGTGCTCGCGAGCTACGTGTGGCGCACGACGCAGCGCCGGGCCCGGCCGTGGCAGATGCTGTTGATCACCACCGCGAACGCGACGCTTGCCGCCCTGCTCTCGCGCACCTACGGCTCGCTGATCATCGTACCCGCGGTGACTTGCGTCATGGCGGTGTCCCTGACCTCGTATCCTCTGCTGATCGATCGGCGCTGGATCGTGATCCTGCTCCTCGTCGCGAGCTGGCTCGTGCCCGTGGTGCTCGAGCTCGGCGGCGTCGTCCCCGGGACGTTCGGCCTCGAGGAGCACGTCCTGAGGTTGACGTCGCACGTGATGTCGATCGAGGGCAACCACACGCTCGCCATCCTCATCGGCTCGAACGTCGTCACGATCGTGGTGATCGGCCTGTTCGCGAGTGCGCTCGCGACCTCGCGGCGCAACGCGCAGCGCCAGACCGAGATCACGGCCTGGCATCTGAGGCAGCTTCTCCCGCGACGTTAGGAGCGCTACTCGACGATCACGCGATCGCTGGCCGACCGTCCGAACGTCTCGGGCATGTACATCTCCTCGGCCTTGGTCGGCGGCACGACGAAGTTCCCCGGCGTGGTCGCGCGCGCGACGTAGTCGTAGTCGTGGACCCCTTCCCAGAGCAGTGGCGTGAACGCCTCGGTGCGCTCGTCGCGCATGTTCTGGTGATCGTACCAGGGGCCGTACCACCACCAGTACGCCCCGCGGCTCTTCTGCTCGTTGGGATCCTGCGGGATCGGGCCGGTGACCGCGAGCGCCGGGTTCATCGCCTCGAGCCCGGCGGGCAGCGGATCGACGAGAGCCACGTGGTACCGGCGGTTCTCGTTGACCATGGTCAGCCGCACGCGGACGCGCGCGCCGGCCTTGATGTGCCACACGCCCGCGGCGTCGCGGGTGACGTCCTTCGCATCGTCCGCTCCCTCGTACTTCCGCTGCACCACGAAGCCGTAGTCCGCGGGGTCGAGCTTGAGCGACGACGGTGCGTAGGTCATGCCGACGCGGTAGTAGAGCCGGCCCGCGCCGTCCTTCTGGATCGTCAGGTCCTGCTTGTCGTGGCTCGCCACATCCTTCATCGGGATGTTGATCTGGAAGTAGTCGGTGGTGCGGCCCTTGAACGCGAGGTCTCCGGCGTAGTCGTTCCCGAGCCACACCCGCGCGACGAAGTCCGGCGTGACCTTCTCGTAGGTCTGGAAGTACCTGTCGAGAGCGAGCAGCGCGAACGTGTTCTCCTGCGTGTTCAGCCAGCGGCCCGCCTTGCGGTGGGCGAGGAGCCCCGTGACGATCTTCGGGATCAGATCCAGCTTCGGCTGCTCCTGGATCAGCGACTCGAGGAGCACTGCATCGACGCGGTGATCGCTCGCGAGCAAGAGATACGCACCGTCGCCGTACGCCGTGGTGAAGTTCGCCGCGCCGGCGGTCTCGCTGACCTTGTTGAGCGCGTGACGCACGATGGCGTCGCGTTGCGGCTTCGCCGCGGCCTGACCGGCGAGCGCGCCGAGTAGCCAACCGTTGGCCTCCATCGACAGCTTCTCGACGCCGCCTGCCTCGGCGATCAGCTTCTGCGCCTTCGCGACGTCCAGATCGCCGAGCTGCTTGCGCGTGTACAGCGCGTACGCGGAGATCGTGCGGCGGATCTCGGGGCCGTAGTACCAGGGGTAGTGGCTCTCGATCACGCGCAGGTACTGCTTCGCCTGCTCGAGGATGTTCGCCGGCACCACGAAGCCCTTGTCGCGCGCATGCCCGAGCGCGCTCGCGACGTACACGGTGAGGTAGGGCTCGCTCGGATGACCGCGATCCCAGTAGGCGAAGCCACCATCGCCGTTCTGCATCTGCGACAGGTGCTCGATGTCGACCTGCACGCTCTGCGTCATCGCCGACGCCGAGGGCATGTCCTTGGTCTTGAACGCCGCCAGCACGTCCTTGAGCGCGGCGATCGCGAGGATCCGCGAGCTCCGCTGCTCCGCGCACTCGAACGGGTAGTGCACCAGGTAGAGCATCGCATCGGTCAGCGCCTGCAGGTTCGTCGATGCGGTCGTGACCTCGAGCCCGCCGAACTGCGTGACGACCGATCCGGGGAGCGCGATCGGCTGCTTGATCGCGCCATCGTCGATCACGCCGTAGGTCGCGAAGCCCTCGGTGGTCGCCGGCGTCCACACCGGGAGCGCGATCTCGGCGGCGTCGCTCGCCTTCCCCGCGCTGCCGACGAGCTGGAACCGCGCGGTCCCCGCCATCTCGGCGGCAGCGGGGAACCGGACCTCGACGCGATCGTTCGCCGGCACCGTGACCTCGAGACCCGACACGGTCGGGTCTCGAGGTTCTGTGACACGGGGGCGGCCCGCGCCCGCCGTGAGCGCCGCGTTCGTCGTGCGCGCGGCGAGCTTCACGGTCATCGGCGCGTCGGTCTGGTTCTGGACCACGACCGGCAGCTCGAACGTGTCGCCGAAGTTCAAGAACCGCGGCGGGCTCGGCCGCACCATCAGCGGCAGGCGCGCGGTGATCGCGCTCTCGCCCTTGCCGAACTGCCGCTCGCCCGCGGTGGCGACGGCGATGATCCGGTACCGCGTCAGGTTATCGGGGACCTTGATCGCCACGCTCGCCTTGCCGTTCGCATCGGTGCGTACGGCCGGTGAGAACGCTGCGAGTGGATTGAAGTTCGAGCGCACGGCGATCGCTCCGCCCTGCTGCCCGCCGCTGTCCTTGCCGTCACGGTCCTTCTGCTTCGACCCTTCGGCGCGAGACCGCTCGGACTTGTCGGGCGACTTCTTCTCCGCTTCCGCGGGTTTCGCGGACGGCATTTCTCTCGCGACCGTCGCGTCGGCGACGGCTACCACACCGGCAGGCGCCGCCTGGTTGTCCGATTCCCCGTCCATCGCGAGCCGGGTGACATCGGGCTTCGCGAGCTTCACGTACGCGCGCGAGTAGTGGTCGCGGGTATCGGAGCCGCGCTGGCCGTAGAACACGTCGACCGGGTTCGGGAACTGATAGCCGGTGAGCGCGAGGATCGCCTCCTCGACGACGATCACCGCGGTCTCCGCATCGGCCACTGGCTTGCCGGCCGCATCGCGCACCTCGACGGCGAGCGTCGCTTCCTCCCCGGGCCCGAGCTTCGCGGCGCTCGGCTGCACGACGACGGCGAGCGTGCGTTGCTTCGGCGGGATCGGGAGGTTCAGCTGCCCCACCGCGTACGCCGGGCGCTTCGGCAGCGCCGGATCCGGATCGCCCTTGTCGTTGGTCCGCGCGGCGGCGCCGACGAGGTCGACCTGGACGTAGAGGTTCGGCGTCATCGCGTCGGTGATCGGCACCTTGAGCACCGTCGTCGGACCCGTCATCGTGATCCGCTCGGTCTTGACGATGCCGCTCCTCCGCCAGCTCACCACGCCCTCGGCCGGATAGAACGGCGCCTGCACGAGCAGCTCGGCGGTGTTGCCCGCGGAGTACTCCTTCTTGTCGGGGATCAGCTGCACGAGCTCCTGCTTGACCTCGCGCTGCGGCGGCTGTTCGCCACCGGAGACCCAGAACGTCAGCTTCGTCGTGTTCGGCCGTCCCTGCGGATCGGTGATCGTCGCGGTGACCTGGTAGGTGCCGCCTTCCTTGGTCGCGAACGAGCACGCCTTGAGGTCGCACGTCTGCGCATCGACCTCCTTCTGCTGGTAGCGCCCCTGCTTGTACTCCCAGTCGAGGCGCACGGCGTTGATCGCGATCTTCGGATTCGCCACGGCCTTGCCATCGAGGTCGACGCCGATCACCTCGAGATCGAACGGGGTGCCCTTCTCGACGAACGGCTTCTTCGTCTTGAGGCCCACGTACTGCGATGCCGGGTGGACGATCAGCGCCGTCGAGGCGGTCCACGTCTGCCGGTTGACATCGGTCACCGAAGCGTTCGTGGTCACCGACATCGGCACCGCCGGATTCGCCGACAGGAAGTCGAGGTGCAGGGTGTGCGCGCCCGTCGCGTCGGTCTTGCCTTCGAGGTTCCACGTCCGAGGCGGCTTGGAGCCGCGGCCGTACATGCCGCCTTCGTCATCGTCGTAGCCGCCGCGATAGCCCCACCACGGCTCCCACGTGCCGAAGATGAAGTCGTCGCGGTTCGGCGGCGTGAAGCTGGTCTGGCTCGCGGTCACGTACCAGCTCGCCGCGGTACCGGCGAGCGGGCCACCGGCGAAGTACTTCGCGGTGACGGTGACGTCGCCGCCGCCGCCGACGAGGAACGGGCCCTGGCTCGCCTGCGCGCTGACCTCGAACTCGGGGCGCCGGAACTCCTCGATCTGGAAGTTGTGACCGTAGTACCCCTTCACCGACCCCTGGGTCTCGAACGCGATCGTGGCGTAGCCGAGGTTCGGCGTCTTCGGCAGCGTGAACTTCGTATCGAAGCCGCCGACCGGATTGACCGGCGCGGTGCCGGTCGCGATCTGGTTGCCCGTCGCGTCGGTGACCTTGTACGTCACGCTCGTGACGGCGCCGTTGATGCCGGCGATGTCGCCGCCCTTGCCCTGGTCGACCATGCGGAGCCAGCCCTTGAGCGTGACCTCCTCGGCCGGCTTGTACATCTTGCGGTCGTCGATCACGTACCAGGCGATCTGCGAGCCGCGCGGGTTCTTCACCCAGCTGCCGCTCTCGCTGTACCAGTTCGGGTTCTCGGCGACGAACGCGACGTCGTTCCCTTGCCGCGCGAGGAGCAGGTGCGAGCCCTTCGCGGTGGCGGCGCCGAGCGCGATCGTGGCGAGGCCCTGATCGTCGCTCGCGCCCTTGATCCCGAACGGTGCGATCTCGAGCACGATGCCGCTCTTCGGCTTGCCCGTGGCGAGGTCGGTCGCGAACGCGTGGAGATCCTCGCCGTCGACATAGGCATCGATGCCGAGCTGGGTCGCCTGGACCCAGCTGATCTGCGTCGGCGGCTCGTAGGTCTCCTTCCACGGAGACGGCTCGACGATCGCGATCACGTGGCCGAGCCCGTTCGACAGCGCCGGCGACAGGTCGACGTGGGTCTCGACCAGGTCGTTCTTCCCGGTCGTGGTCTTCACGAGCTGGTCGAACACCAGCTTGCCCGGGACGCGCGGCGGCTTGTCGTGGTTCCACCGGTTGCGCATGTACAGGCCGTACGCGTCGTAGTCCGCCGGCGTGACCTGATAGAGCCGGACCTTGAGCTGCGGGTAGTTGATCGAGAAGAAGTCGAGCGTCGGCTGCTTCGCCGAGGGGTCGAGCACGACCAGGCCCTCGGGGCCGAAGAACGTCGGCTGCGCATCACCGACGCGGAACGTGCGCGTGTCGGCCTTGCCGAGCGTCTGCCCGAACTGGTCGAGGATGGTCCCCGCGATGCCGACCTTGTACTGGGTACGCGGCGTGGTGGCGCCCTGCACGATCAGGTTGGTGCCCTGCGGGATCACGTGCACGCCGGGGATCGCGGGCTCGATCGCGAGCTGCTGCGCGTCGAACTTGTCCGCATCGAGTGGGTTGTTGAACCGGATCACGAACGGCATGCCCGGCCGGCACTCGCTGCCCCAGCCGCACCTGGCCTCCTCGATCTTCAGCGGCGGATACGTGCGGAACGCGTACGACTGGGGCGTCTTCGTCAGGTTCGGGCCCTCCGCCGACGGCGTGCCGATCGGAACCTCGAGGGCGATCGTCGTATCGGGCGCGAACTTCAAGGTCGATCGGAACGCGAGCCACCGCCCGTCTTGCTCGTCCTTCTTCGCGTTCTCGACCAGGCCCTTGATGACCTTGTCCTTCTCGATCTCTGCCGCGGTGAGCTGCGCGAGCGGGTACGCCTGAGACCCGGCCGTCACCTTGAGCTTCGCCAGCACCTTCGCCGGATCGATCTTCTGATCGAACATCAGGAACATCGGCACGTCGAGGTGGTACGGCCCGTCGGACGGGTACTGCGCAACCACCGTCGCCGCCGGCGTCTCGAACGAGAACGTCGTCGCCTTCGCGAGCGCGCCGCCGTTCGCGCTCTTCGTGCCTGCGGGGATCTCGACCTTGTACGTGGTCGCCTGCGGGAATCGGATCTCCGGATCGAACAGCACCGTGCGCGTGCCGATCCACCGCCACTTGCCCGCGGGCTGCGGCGTCAGCTTCACCGGCGTGGTACCGGCGGCGTCGCCCTGCGAGGTGACCGCCACCATCGGCTGGCTGAACGTGACGCTCAGCTCGGGTGCGAGCGGGACGGCGCCCTCGGGCATCCAGCGCAGCACCGTCAGGGCCTTGCCCGCGTCGTTGCTCGCCGGTGGTAACAGCGACGACGCCGGCGGCGGGAACGCGCCCGTGATCGTCTGCCCGGTCCGCGGTGGCGGCTGCGACTGCGCCCGCAGCGCGAACGCCTGCTTGTCCTCGGGATCTGTGGCGAGCGGCTTCGCGCGCGACAGCAGCGCCGCCGCCTCCGCATCGCCGAGCTTCTTCGCCGGTGCGAGCGTCGCGTGATCGAACGCCGGCGCGCCCTGCTTGCCGTTCGAGACCCGCAGGTCGAGCCCGGCCGGCGCATCGGAGAGCGGCACGACCTTGATCGGCACGTCCTTCGACGGTGCGCCGCTGCCCCCGCCCGGGTCGCCACCGGAGCGGGTCTTGCTGCCACACGACGTCAGGACAAACGGGACGAGGGTCGCGAACGCGACACCTCGCAGGAACATGGATCGCTGCTTCACGGTGCTCTCCTTACTCGACGATGACGCGATCACTGGCGGCACGCCCGAACGTCTCGGGCATGTACATCTCCTCGGCCTTCGTCGGCGGAACCACGAAGTTCCCCGGCGTCGTCGCGCGCGCGACGTAGTCGTAGCTGTGCACGCCCTCCCAGAGGAGCGGTGCGAACGCTTCGGTGCGCTCGTCGCGCAGGTTCTGGTGGTCGTACCAGGGGCCGTACCACCACCAGTACGGGCCGCGGCTCTTCTGCTCCTTCGGGTCTTGCGGAATGGGCCCGGTCACGGCGAGCGCCGGGTTCATCGCTTCGAGCCCGGCGGGCAGCGGATCGACGAGCGCCACGTGGTAGCGCCGGCTCTCGTTGACCATCGTCAGCTTGACGCGCACGCGCGCGCCGGCCTTGATGTGCCACGTGCCCGCCGCGTCGCGCGTGACGTCCTTCGGATCGTCGGCGCCCTCGTAGCGGCGCTGGACCACGAAGCCGTAGTCGGCGGCCGCGAGCTGGAGCGACGCCGGCGCGTAGGTCATGCCGACGCGGTAGTAGAGCCGGCCCGCGCCGTCCTTCTGGATCGTGAGCGCCTGCTTGTCGTGGCTCGCGACATCCTTCATCGGGATGTTGATCTGGAAGTAGTCCGTGGTGCGGCCCTTGAACGCGAGGTCACCGGCGTAGTCGTTGCCGAGCCACACGCGCGCGATGAAGTCCGGCGTCACCTTCTCGTAGGTCTGGAAGTAGAGATCGAGAGCGAGCAGCGCGTAGGTGTTCTCCTGCGTGTTGAGCCAGCGGCCTGCCTTGCGATGCGCGAGCAGGCCGGTCACGACCTTCGGGATCAGGTCGAGCGACGGCTGCTCCTGGATCAACGACTCGAGCAGCACCGCGTCGACGCGGCGATCGCTCGACAGCAACAGATACGCGCCGTCGCCGTAGCTCGTCGTGAAGTTCGCGGCACCGGCGGTCTCGGAGACCTTGTTCAGCGCGTGACGCACGATCGCCTTGCGCTCGGTCTCGGCCGCCTT
>JAYVLW010000678.1:0-2779 GCA_043759315.1 Myxococcales bacterium | reverse complement strand
CGTCCTCGTCATTCTGATCCGGGTTCGGCGTCGACGTGCAGTTGTCGACGGCGTTGATCCGTCCGTCACCGTCCAGATCCTCGGCCGGTGGCGCCGTGGTGAGCGGGCAGATCCGCGCGTCGATGGGAGCGGCATCGATCGGATCGGGTCGCTGCAGACCGAACACGCTGTCGCAGCCGGCGAGTGCGAGTACCAGTACAACCGAGGGGTTGGACGTCCTCACTCGAGCGCGCCGGTCTCGGCGAGCTTGCCGATCTCGCGGAACTCCATACGGATCGCGCGCTCGATATGGGCGTGCGTCAGCGCGCTGCCTTCCTCGACGGCGAGGAACGCCGCGCGCAGCGCCGCATTGCGGATGTAGCCACCGGACAACCGGAACTTCTGGGCGAGGCTCGCGAAGTCCAGGGTGCCCTTGATCGGCACCTGCGGCGGGAGCAGCGATCGCCACAGCTGCTCGCGCATCTCCTCGTCGGGGAACGGGAACGTGATGCGGTAGGTGAGCCGCCGCTTGAACGCGGAGTCGATCGAGTTGCCGAAGTTCGTCGTCAGGATGGCGATGCCCTCGAAGCTATCGAGGCGCTGCAGGAGGTAGTTGACCTCCATGTTGGCGTAGCGGTCGACGGACGACTTGACCTCGGTGCGCTTGGCGAACAGCGAGTCCGCCTCGTCGAACAGCAGCATCACCTGGCCTTCCTCGGCCGCATCGAACAGCGCACCGAGGTTCTTCTCGGTCTCGCCGATCCACTTGGACGTGATGCGCGAGACGTCGACGCGATACACCTCGAGTCCGAGGTCGCGCGCGATCACGCCCGCGACCATGGTCTTGCCGGTGCCCGGGCTGCCCTGGAACAGCGCCGTGATGCCGCGCGAGGACGTCATCGACCGATCGAAGCCCCACTTCTCGAACACGGTCTTGCGGTGACGGACGCGCGAGGTGATCTCGAGCAGCGAATCGCTGATGTCCTCGGGCAGCACGATGTCGGCCCAGCTCGCGAGGCGCGTGACCCGGCTCGCGGAATTTCCGATCCGGTTGACCAGCTGCTGGCGAGCAGCGTCGTCGAGCGCGCGGATCCATCCCGCCGCGTCGGTCGGCCGGTCCGCGCGACTGGACACCTCGGAGCACACACGCTCGATCACGCCCGGGCCGACGCGATAGCGCGACGCGAGATCGCTGGCGTCGGGCAGGTCGATCGCGTGGCGATCGAGCGCCGCTCTCCACGACACGGTGCGCTCGTGCTCGCTGCGCGCGGGGAGCTCGAGCATCAGATACCCGGGATCGAGCGGCGGGCGCGCTTCGGGCGGGAGCCGCACCGCGAGCGGCCCCGGATGACGGCGCAGCACCGAGGTGACCTGCAGCTGCAGATCTGGATCGTCGGGCGCGATCAGCTCGAGTCCGTCGACGCACGGGACCAGCCCGCGCAGCTTGGCGCGGCGCAGCGCGGCCTCGAGCGTCCCGGGGATCCGCGTCGGATCGCGGGGCACGGCCGTCAGATCGATGACGCCGATCGCGCGCCCGACTCGATCCGCGAGCGCCGCGAGCAGCGTGTGCCGGCCCGCGCCGGTGCGGCCGCGGACCACGATGCGCGCGTGCTCGTCCTCGCGCGGGGCGGCGAGGAACTGCAGCGCGTGCACGATCACCTCGCGCGGCAGGTCGAGCTCGGCGAGCGGGCGGGTGGCGTGGCGCGCGGTGAGCACCTCGTCGGTCTCCCCGTCGAGGTCGAGGTCGGCGAGATAGCGCACCACGAGCGGTTCGACGGTCAGCGAGGCGAACGGTCGCGTCCCGGCGCCCATGTGGACGAGGCCGTGCTTGCGGAGCGGGCGATCGGCGTCGAGCTCGCTCGACACCTTCAGCGGATCCTCGCCGATCAGCAGCGCGAGCAGGTGCTCGTCGACGAGCGGCCGCCCCGGATCATTGGCGAGGATGCCGTACACGCGCGCGAGCTCGCCTCGCAGGCGCGGTGCGGCGATCGCGAACAACAGAATGCTCGCGAGCGGGGACAGGCCGAAGTCGCGCGTCAGCGCCTCGAGCGGAGTGGCGCGCCCGTCGCGCGCGGCGTGCGCGAGGTCGACCTGCTGATCCGCGTCGCGCAGCCGGTCGTAGGCGTCCGCGAGCTCCGTCGCGCGCAGCCCGCTCGTGATCCGCAACAGGCCGCCGAGCTCCTCGGAGAACGGCGGGCGATCCGGCGCGGCGACGACGATGCGACCCTCGTCCCACGCGGTGGCAATCGCGACATAGGCGAGGGCGCCGATCAGCCGCAGCTGGAGGTCGAGCGCCCGCGCATGCTCGTCGGCGGTGGCCCGGGGCATGGCGGACACCAGCTCCAGACGGACGAGCGGTTCGTCCGACAGCGGGAGCTCCGGCGCGACCGGTGCGATCGCGGGTTCCTCGGCGGCCACCGGAACATCCGGTGCGGCGTCCGCGAGGAGTGGGACCGCCGAGATCTGCGTGCTCGGCGCCGCATCCTCGGCGTCCCCGCGCGGTCGCTGCTTCGCTGCCGCGAGCGAGTTGACGTCGGTGAGCTCGACCGTGGTCGGGAACACCAGCGCGACTCGCTCGAGCCCGTCATCGACGACGACCTCCTCGACGCCCTCCGGTAGCGTGAGCTCGCGGATCCATCGCCCGAAGCGCAGGTTGAACACCCGCGCGTCCGCGCCGGCCCACGCGAGCGCGAGTCCGCTCCGCGCCGCGATCGCCACGCGCGTGCCGTTGGGCAGGCGCACGTGGAGGTTCTGCGCACCGTCGGAGGTCTGCGCGACCGTGAGGCGGGGTCCCGCGTCG
>JAYVLW010000677.1:0-5913 GCA_043759315.1 Myxococcales bacterium | reverse complement strand
GTCGAAGAAGTTGTTGTCCCACTTGATCGGATTCGTGGTCCACGCGCCTTCGAGCCCGCTGGTGATGGTGTGACCACCATGACCCTTGCCGAGCGAGCTGGTCCAGCCGAAGCCCTGGTCGGCGAGATCGCCGGCCTCGGGCTCGCGACCGACGTACTTGCCTGGCTCGCCGGCGCCGTGGGCCTTGCCGAACGTGTGGCCACCGGCGATCAGCGCGACGGTCTCCTCGTCGTTCATCGCCATGCGCGCGAACGTCTCGCGGATGTCGCGCGCTGCTGCGATCGGATCCGGCTTGCCGTTGGGGCCCTCGGGGTTGACGTAGATGAGGCCCATCTGAACCGCGCCGAGAGGATTGGCGAGCTCGCGGTCGCCGCTGTAGCGCTCGTCGCCGAGCCACTTGGTCTCCGGGCCCCAGTCGATATCGTCCTCCGGCTCCCAGATATCCGCGCGTCCGCCGGCAAAGCCGAAGGTGCGAAACCCCATGGACTCGAGCGCGACGTTCCCGGCGAGGATCATCAGGTCGGCCCACGACAGCTTGCGGCCGTACTTCTGCTTCACGGGCCACAGCAAGCGGCGGGCCTTGTCGAGGTTGGCGTTATCCGGCCAGCTGTTGAGCGGCCCGAAGCGCTGTGACCCATTGCCGCCGCCGCCGCGACCGTCGGCGATGCGATACGTGCCCGCGCTGTGCCACGTCATGCGGATGAAGAACGGACCGTAGTGACCGTAGTCCGCGGGCCACCAGTCGCACGACGTCGTCATCACCGCGTGCAGGTCCTTGACCACGGCGTCGAGGTCGAGGCTCTTGAACTCGGCGGCGTAGTCGAAACCCACGTCCATCGGATTGGACAGCGCGGAGCGCTGGTGCAGGATCTTGAGGTTGAGCTGATCGGGCCACCAGGTCGCGTTACTCGTGGATCCCGCGGCGGTGTGCTTGCGAGCGCCGTGGGGGAAGGGGCACTTCGGTTCGGTCGACATGGTTCTCTCCTACGGGGTTGGAGTGCTCATCATGGCAAACCGCCGTGATAAGCATAGTGGGCAAGACACTATCGGCCTGATAGCCTGAGATTATCATGGACCGTCCGTCGATCCGGCAGCTCGAGTGTGTCGTCGCGGTCGCCGACCACGGGAGCTTCCGGCGTGCGGCCGCCGCGGTGGGCATCTCGCAACCGGCGCTCTCGACGCAGATCCAGGCGGTCGAGGCCACGCTCGGCGTGCAGCTGTTCGAGCGCGATCGCCGGAGCGTGCTCGTCACCATGGCCGGCAGCGACGTCGTCGCGCAGGCGCGCGTGGCGCTGGCCGCGGTCGACGGCGTACGCGACGCCGCGCGCCGTCGCTCCGAACCGCTCGTCGGTCCGCTGCGCCTCGGCGTGATCCCCACGGTCGCGCCGTACTGGCTGCCCGCGCTGTTGCCGCAGGTCCGGACGCGGTTCCCCCGGCTCGAGCTGATCCTCCGCGAGGACCAGACAGCACGGCTGCTCGCACAGCTCGGCGAGGGTCGGCTCGACGTGGCGATGCTCGCGCTCCCCGTGCCGGGAGACTTCACCACCGCGGCGATCGCGCACGAGGAGTTCGTGCTCGCGGCGCCGCGCGGTGCGCCGATCCTCAAGAAGCGCGGCAAGCTCGTCGATGCGGATCTTGATCATCAGACCGTGCTGCTGCTCGAGGACGGCCACTGCCTGCGTGACCAGGCGCTCGCCGTGTGCTCGCGTGGCGGCGCGGTCGAGTCGATGGAGGTGCGCGCGACGAGCTTGCCGACGCTCGAGCAGATGGTGGCCGGCGGAATGGGCGTGACCCTCCTGCCCGAGGCGGCCGCGGCGAGCCTGGTGAACGCCCGCGGGCCCGTCGCCACGGCGCGGTTCCGAGCGCCGGCGCCGGGGCGCACGATCGGCCTCGCCTGGCGGACCTCATCGGCGCGGCTGCGCGAGTTCCGGTTGCTCGCGGATGTGATGAGAGGCGAAGGCGACAAGTTCCTGGCCCGGCTCCGGCGGTGACCGACGAGATCGGCAAGGTCCCGACGATTTCCTGAAACGCGCGGCGGGGAGCGGGCTCTCTCTCTTCGATGACCCGACTCGACAGTGATGCACGCCTGGTCTACGCCACCCTCCACGCGGGCGGGCTCGCGCTCGTCCCGACAGACGTCGGGTATGGCCTCCTCGCGATGGAGGAGCCGGCGGTTCGCCGCATCTACGCGCTCAAAGGGCGGCCCGCGTCCAAACCGTGCGTGACGGTCGCCAACGCCGCGATCGTCGACAGCGTCGCGCAGCCGATCGACGGCGCGACGCGCGAGTGGCTCGCGGAGGTCACGCGCCTCGCACCGCTCGCCATCATCACGCAGGTCGCCGAATCGGCCTTGCTCGATTCGATGTCGCCGTACGTCCGCGGGCAGGGGACGACCGCGGGCACGATCGCGCTGTTCTACTCGGCGGGGCGGCTCGTCGAGCGTGTCGCCGAGCTCGCGCTTGCGGATGGCAGGTTGGTCCTTGGTTCGTCGGCCAACTTGTCGGGCACGGGCAACAACTACGCGTTCGCGGAGGTGCCCGACGTGATGCGCGACGGCGCCGACCTGGCTCTCGATCGCGGACCCGCGTGGTACGCGAACGAGCAACGGCTCGCGACGACGATCCTCGATCTGACCAGCGGCCGCTTCCTGCGCAAGGGGATCGAGTACTCACGGATCGCCGAATCGTGGCTCGGCCGTGCGGCGACCGCAGGCGAGCGCTCGGCTCCTCGCGTGGCCGGAGCGAGCCGGTAGCCTACGCGCGCTCTGCCCACGCGCGGACCTTGCGCTTCAGCTTGTCCTCGGCCTTCTGCTCGACGAGGTTCCAGTCCTCGTCGGGCTCGGCGTCGGCCCAGGCGCGGATCTTCCGCTTGAACTTCGCCTCGACCTTGCGCGAGATCTCCTCCCACTCCGCGTCGGGCACCTCGCGCTTGCAGCGATGCGTGATGGTGCGGTGGCCCCACAGGGCGGTGACGCCCAGGAGGAACCCGAAGTCATACCAGCCACCGGTGTTGTCGACCTCGTAGACGCGGACGTGCTCGTTGAAGACACCGATGACCAGCGTGACGAACGAGATCAGCCCGTGCCAGATGCCGAGCCAGAACCCTGCCGGGGCCTCGTGCGTGAACTGCGGGCTTCCGGCCGCGCAGCCCACGAACAGGATGGTGGCGAGAGCGAGCCCTACGATGTGCCGACCCCAGACGTTGATCTCCGTGCGACGCGACCTCATGAGATCCTCCGCTCGACGCTCCTGCATCGGCCACGCCACCTCGTGCGAAGGACCTCCGGTCGCGCGGCCTCGTTCACGCGCAGTTCCTGCGATCTCGCTCGACGCGCGCGCAGGTCGTTCGGCGCCACGGTGTGGCGTGACCGCGCGGTCTGAACCCGCATCTTCGTGATCTGACCGAGCCGGCGATTGGCTGCCTGCTTGCACACCTTCTCGGACATGAGCAACGACAACCTGAAGGACAAGATCGACAACGCGGCCGACAAGGCCAAGGACGTCGCTGGCAAGGCCGGCGAGCACATCAAGGACGGTGCCAACAAGGTCGCCGACAAGGCGCACGACCTCGCCGACAAGGTGAAGGACGCCGGCAAGGACGTGGGCAAGAAGATCGGCGGCTGACCGAGCGGATCGACCCGAGGAGCGCGCCGCAGCGAGCGACGCGCTTCTCGTCGTTTCGGGGCGCTGCCTGTCGTATGATGCCGGCATGAAGCACCCGGGGATGCTGTTTGTCCTCCTGTTGTCGGCCTGCGGTGACGATGCGGCGATCAAGCCCGACGCGGCAGTCCCGATCGATGCGCCAGCGCCCGATGCGGCCCCCGTGTGCGCCGCGCCGAAGAAGCAGTGCGGCAACAGCTGCCTCGCGGTCGCGATCGACGAGGACAACTGCGGGGATTGCGGTGTCGTGTGCGGCGGCGGGCAGGCTTGCGATGGCTCGTGCGCGTGTGCGCCGCCGTTCATCCCCGCGACGGTCGCGCCGGGCGGCTTCGATCAGTTCCAGTCGCAGGGCGGGGCGCTGATCGCGATCGGTCCGGTGTTCGACGCCGCCGGGATTCACCCCATGATCATCGGCTACACGGCCACGACGCCGCTCGCGACGAACATCGACCTGTCGACGGTCACCGTGGGCAACCTGCCGTTCGTGGCCGCCGGGTATCGGGTCGACACGGCGACGCTGACGACCGATGCCGCGTTCGTCGCCACCGCGGGAACGCTCCGGCTGACGAGCGCCTGCGCCACGGACGTCGAGGGCACGCTGACCGACGCCACGTTTCGTGGGGTCACGGGCGGGCTGATGAACCCGATGGTGGATCTCAACGGCTGCATGTTCACCGGCGTGACGATGACGTTCCACATCTCGACCGCCGCTTGCCCTTGAAGCGCGTATGGTGCCGTCATCACGATGACGGAACACGCGCTCGCGTTCTCGACGCTCTCCCTCGCGCCCGCGTGGCTCGACAACCTGACACAGCTCGGGTATCGCGAGATGACGCCGATCCAGGCGATGACGCTGCCCGCGATGCTCGCCGGCCGCGATGTCCTCGGTCAGGCCGCGACGGGGACCGGCAAGACGGCGGCGTTCGGTCTCGCGCTGCTGTCGCGGATCACCCCGCGCGGTGCGGCGCCGGGCGCGCTCGTCCTGTGCCCGACGCGTGAGCTCGCCGCCCAGGTCGCCGACGAGCTACGTCGCCTCGCGCGCCCGCTGCCGCACACCCGCGTGCTCACGCTCAGCGGCGGGAGCTCCATCCAGCGCGAGCGCGCATCCCTCGAGCATGGCGTCGACGTGATCGTCGGTACGCCCGGCCGCGTCCTCGATCATCTCCAGCGCGAGCGCCTCGACCTCTCGGGGATCCGGACCCTCGTCCTCGACGAGGCCGACCGCATGCTCGAGATGGGATTTGTCGAGACGGTCGGTGCGATCGCCCGCGCGGTGCCCGCGGAGCACCAGACCCTGTTGTTCTCGGCGACGTTCCCCGATGCGGTGCGTGCGCTGAGCACCACCTACCAGCGCGATGCGCTGCACGTCGAGGTGCCCGCCGAGGATGTGGCGGCGAACATCTCGCAGCTGGTCTACGACGTCGATCGAGGCGACCGCATCCCGGCCCTGATCCGCATCCTGGGGCACCACCGTCCGGACTCCGCGATCATCTTCTGCAACCACCGCGAGACGTGCGACGAGGTCGCGGCCGCGCTCGCGAAGTCCGGGTTCGCCGCGGTCGCTCTCCATGGCGGCATGGAACAGCACGATCGCAACACCGTGCTCCTCCTGCTCCGCAACGGGAGCTTGCGCGTCGTGGTGGCCACCGACGTCGCCGCGCGCGGCCTCGATATCGATGACCTCGGCGCGGTGATCAACTACGACCTCCCGCGCGAACCCGATGTGTTCGTGCACCGCATCGGCCGCACCGCCCGCGCTGGGCGCAGCGGCGTGGCGATCAGCCTCGCGCATCCGTCGGATGGCCGACTTCTCGACGAGCTGCGGCAGGGCCCGCTCGCGGGCGTCGCGATGTCGCGGATTCCCTCGGCGGAGGCGCAGCTCCCGCCGACGCCGGCGATGGTCACGATCGCGATCCAGGGCGGCCGCCACGATCGCCTGCGGCCGGGTGACATCGTTGGTGCGCTGACGACGGGCGTCGGGATCGCGGGGACCGACATCGGCCAGATCGCGGTCAACGACCGGATCAGCTTCGTCGCGGTGGTCGCGGCGGTCGCCTCGCGCGCTCTCGAAGGGCTCGGCGCGGGTAAGATCAAGAACAAGCGCTTTCGCAGCTACCTGGTCAAGCCACCGGCCTGACGCCTAGCGTGGATGGAGCCACGTCGGCAGGAAGGAGTACGGGTCGATCTTCACGGTGGTGTCGTACGTGACGCCGCTGCGTGCGAGCAGGTCCTGAAGCCTCCCGGCGCGATACGC
>JAYVLW010000676.1:0-16120 GCA_043759315.1 Myxococcales bacterium | reverse complement strand
TCCGCGGCTTTCATGATAGCCGCGGATGGCGAGGAGGCCTGCATATTCGCCCTGGCTGCCGGCATTGGGCTGCAGTGACACGGCATCAAAGCCGGTGATCTCGGCCAGCATGGCCTCGAGTTCCTCGAAGAGCTGGGCGTAGCCCTGCGCCTGTTCGAGCGGCGCAAAGGGATGCAGCATGGAGAAATTGCGCCAGGTGACCGGGATCATCTCGGTGGTGGCGTTGAGCTTCATCGTGCACGACCCGAGCGCGATCATCGACGTGGTCAGCGACAGGTCCTTCGCCTGAAGGCGGTTGAGGTAGCGCAGCATCTCGTGCTCCGCGTGGTAGCGCGAGAACGTGGGATGCGTGAGAAACGCCGAGGCGCGCGCGAGCCCCGCGGGTAGCGCGGGCAGCACGGTGTCACGCACGAGGTCGGCGACCTCGAACGGCAGGTCGCCGGTGTGGAACGCCTCGAGGACCCCATGGACATCGCCGAGGTTCGTGGTCTCGTCGCACGAGATGCCGACGCCGTCCTCGTAGCGGCGCAGGTTGATGCCGCGCTCGGTGGCAGCGGCGAGCACCTCGGCCTGCCGGTGTGCATCGAGATCGACACGCAGCGTGTCGAAGTAGCCTCCTGCACGTGGTGCATGCCCGAGCTTCGCGAGGCCGGCGGCGATCACGGTGGTGAAGCCGCGCACACGCTGCGCGATCTGCACGAGCCCGGCGGGCCCGTGATAGACGGCGTACATCGAGGCCATCACCGCGAGCAGGACCTGCGCGGTGCAGATGTTCGACGTGGCCTTCTCGCGGCGGATGTGTTGCTCGCGGGTCTGGAGCGCGAGGCGGTACGCGACCCTGCCCTTCGCGTCGCGCGACACGCCGATGATGCGCCCCGGAATCTGCCGGCGGAACTCGTCCTTGCACGAGAGGAACGCCGCGTGCGGACCGCCGAAGCCCATGGGCACGCCGAACCGCTGCGCGCTGCCGATCGCGATGTCGGCGCCGAGCTCGCCGGGCGGCTTGAGCAGCGTCAGCGCGAGGAGGTCCGTGGCCATCACGACCGCGCCCTGCGCGGCATGGACCTTCGCGATCAGCGCGCTGTGATCGACCACGGCTCCGTCCGTGGCGGGATACGAGAGCAGCGCGCCGCACACGTCACCAGCGTCGAGCTTCCATGCGCTCGGAGGCGCGACCTCGAGGCGGATGCCCAGCGGCTTCGCCCGCGTGCGCATCACCGCGAGGGTCTGCGGGTGGGTGGCAGCGTCGGCCCAGAACGTCTTGCGAACACGGCCGACGTTCTCGAAGCACATCATCATCGCCTCGGCGGCGGCGGTCGCCTCGTCGAGCAGCGAAGCGTTCGCCATCGCGAGCCCGGTCAGCTCCTCGATCATCGTCTGGTAGTTGACCAGCGCCTCGAGGCGGCCCTGCGAGATCTCCGCCTGGTAGGGCGTGTACGCGGTGTACCAGCCCGGGTTCTCGAGGATGTTGCGCAGGATCACCGGCGGCGTGATCGTGTCGTAGTAGCCCTGCCCGATGAACGAGCGGAGGACCTGGTTGTCGGCGGCGAGGTTCTTCAGCTCCTCGATCAGCTCGTGCTCTCCGAGCGGTTCGCCGAGCTGCAGTGGGTGCGTGAGGCGGATTGCCGCAGGGACCGTTGCACTGGCGAGCTCCTCGAGCGTCTTGTATCCGAGCGCATGAAGCATCTCGGTGATCTCGTGCTCACTGGGCGCGATGTGGCGGCGCGCAAACGTATCCGACGGAGCAAGAATGTCAGGCTGCACCCGCGCACCCTACCGAGGAAATCACGGCTTGAACAGGGACAGGTACCGCTCGGGAAAATCGGCCAGATCCATCTGCTTACCGCACTCGGGACACGGCAGCCTGGGCACTTGCATCCGGCGCAGAAGCTCACCGTAAGTGACCGCATCGACCAGCAGCGCGGCCTCTGCGCCGCACGAGGGGCACAGGTATTGAGCGTGGAACGACGTGATCCGCGAACCGTGGAACTCGGGGCGGAGGTTCATCTGCGTGATCAGCACGTCGGCCACGCCCGCGAACGTCACCTCGCCCTTCTTCTTCAGCCCACGGACCAAGCGCATCCACTCGCGCATGCCGATCGAGTTGATGAACGTCACGCCCGCGGTGTCGATCGTGACGTCGCCGGCAGGTACCTGAGGCGCCAGATCGCCGAGAGGGCTCGCGTCGTCGATCCGACCCGCGAGCACGAGGCGTCCCGGGGTGAGCTCCACGTCGAGACGTCCCAGCCGCAACTTGGTCACGAAGAACCTCCTTCGGCGTCGACCGCGCCCGAGAACGTGTGAAACGAGGCGGACCGGCCGATCTCCGTCGGCTTGTAGCGAACATCGACGAGTGCGATCACCTCGGTCATCGCGCTCGGAGCACATCCGATGATGAACTGGTTGCAGCACGCGTACGCGAGCGGCATTCCCATCCCACCCTCGCTGGTCGTCGCCTGCTTGCCTCCGGCCGCGAGCCGCGAAGGGACGGCCGGTAGATCGATCGAGCCCCACCGATCGCGGACCTCGATGGCGAGGTAGCGCGCATCGGTGGCCCACCGCACCGTCACGACATCGCGATCGGCGAGAGCGCGCGAGCGCTCGCGAGGCTCGGCGACCCGGGTGCGGGCGCCGGAAGGATCCACGGGCGCGTTGTAGAGCGCGTTCGCGATCAGCTCGTCTGCGATCACGCTGACCAGCGAGCCGATCCGGTCCGGCAGGCCGACGGCGACCACGTCGCGCGCCAGCGCCATCACCGCGTTGTCGCGCTCGCTCGCGTTCTCGAGGGTGTAGCTGCGAACCTCGGCGCCCCAGGCCATGTACTTCTCGAGACCGAACGACGAACCGCGCACCAGCTTCTGGACAGTCGACAGGAGCTCCTCCGCGAGGATCGGCATCGGGTGCGAGACGATGTGGTTCCAGCCCGCGGCCAGCAGCGTATCGACGACGCTCGCCTCGGCTGGCGCGACGCCCTCGCCGGGGACCGCGATCCACGCGCGTGCAGGCGTCTGGCGCAGCGTGGGTCGCGCGATCGCGAAGCTGGTGTCGACCACGACGATGGTCTCGTCATCCACGACCCTCAGCAGCGCATCGATGCTGTCGACCACCTCCACCGGGCACTGCGTCGCACCGACGAGCCGATGGAGCGCACGCTGCGCCTTGCGGTCGGGATGAGCGACGAGGAGCTTGCCCCTCGGCGCAGAGGACGGTTGCACGGGGCGAGTGTGCCAAAGATCGGCCCGCGCTGCTTTCGCAGCGACTAGTAAAGGACAGCGAGCGTCGCGGAGCCACCGATCGACCGATCGGCCGCCCCGCCGACGTCCTTGGTGTCAGGATCTTTGTCGCGATTGCGCGCCATGTCACCCGTGCCGGTGAACGCGAATCCGACCTGCTGGAACTCCGCCAGAAGCCGGATTGCGAAGCGATTCCCGAGCACGATGTCGAGTCCACCCGACGCGTAGACACCGTAGACCTTCGCCCTGCCATAGGACGTGGGCTGCTGGATCGGACCCGCATCCGTGATGATCAGACCGCGGCCGCCGGCGGTCAGCGCAAGCGCGCTGAACAGCGGGATCCGGAGGCTGAGCCCGGGATCGATCACCGTGTAGTTGGTGTCGGGGACGTCGAGGGCAGCGGCATTCATGAGGCCGCTCTTGTCGGTGGTGAACCGGCGCTTGCCGTACCCGGCGCCGAGCGTGATCGACGGGCTGGTCGCGGTGCTTCCGAGGACGAACCGGAGCCGGACGCCGAACGAGTACCACTGCTGGTTCGCCTTCACGGCGACGTTCGGCTCGTCGGTGGTGCGCAGTGTGAGGAGCAGCGTCTTGTCGTACTCCGCCGCGAGACCGAAACCGGCGGCGATGCTCTTGGGATTTGCGAATGCGAGCGGATACAGCTCGGCCTCGAACCGGCCGCCCGGCACGGGCGCGGTCTTGAACGGCTTGGGTCCCTCGGGGAAGTTGCCGCGCGAGTTGTACGTGAGCTGGCGGTTCTTGAACGAAACGCCGACGTCGAGGCGCGCAGCGACGCGATTCGCGGAGTGCTTCGGCGAGCCCGACGCGCCAGCCGAGATCTCGGTCTCGCCGTCGATGTCCTCGTCGTCCTCGCTACGCGCGACCCGCTTCTTCTTCTTCTTCTTCTTGCCCTCGTCCTCGTCGACCTCCTCGTCGTCCTTGGCGGCCTTGACGATCTTCTTGTCCTTCTTGTCGACCTTGTCCTTCTTCGTCGCGAGTGGATCTTCGTCGCCTTCGCCCTCGTCAGTGCCCTTCCGCTCGCTGCTGCTCTCGCCGGCGATCTTCGTGACCATCTTGTCGCGCAGCTTGGCGCGGAATCGATCCGACTTCGCGCTATTGAACACGACCGAAAAACCGCGCGCCTTCTTGCCGTGGATGTAGAGCGCGAAGTGCAGCTTCTTGTGCGGGCCGTCCTTGTCGAGCTTCCCGATCGCGATCGCGTCGGCCTCGAGCTCGGACGACAGCTTCTTCGCCTGCTTCTCGGTCATGTCGCTGTCCAGGCCGAGCTTGTCGACGGCCTTGTTGACCACGCGCTGCGAGATCACGATCAGCTCTTCTGAGTCGAGGGCCTCGGCGACGGCGTCACCAACGGCGCCGCTCGAGTCACCCTCGATCGCCGTGAGCGCGACCTTGGGCTTCGCGTGGGCCGCGCGCGGAGCGCCGGCCAGGACGGCCACCATGGCCACGGTCAGGATCGCGAGGGTTCGGGTCATGGTTCCTCGACGTAGAAGCGACGAGTATACGCTTGCCAAGCCAGTGAAGCCATGGCCAGCTGCCGACCCATGGACCCCGTCGACCGCCGCAACCTGAGCATCACCGGCCGCCACAAGGCCGTCACCGGTAGCCACCTCGCGGTCGAGAACGACGTCACGGTGATCCTGACGCAGGCGTTCGGTCCTCGTGGTGATTCGCTCATCGCGATCTCGGACGTCACGTTCGACGGTCACCCGGCGGTCACCGTGGGCATCCGCGCTGCTGGCAAGGAAGGCCTCGTGCATCTCTCGCCGATCCACGGCGATGGCCGCAAGGTCCAGCCCTTCGACATCGAGAACGGTACCCGCTGCGAGTTGTTCTGCCCCGTGTCCAAGCAGCCGCTCGATCTCGTCGGCGAGGTCGAGGATGCCTCGGGTGCGCGCTACTACGCGATCTATCTCACACCGCAGCTCTCGCGCGGCTCGATGGTGATGATCAGCGACCTGTGGGGCCACTACCACTCGCGGATCATCGACGACTTCGAGCTGATCTCGTCGTGGGCCGCGCGCCAGGGCGACTAGAGCTCGTACAGGTAGAAGTACGCGCGCAGGTTCGCGTTCGCGAGCGGCTTCTTGATCCGCGGCTCGCCGATGATGTGGAACAGCACCTGCTCGAACAGCGGCGTGCCGACGATGAACCCGGCGCGCCAGCCGCGGAACCGCCGCAGCGTCTGGCCGAGCGCGGTGTAGAGCTGGCGCAGATCGGCGTCGTCGAGCCGCTCCCCGTAGGGCGGGTTCGACAGGATGAGACCCGGACCGGGCTCGCCACCGCGCTCGCGCACGATGTCGGCGATCTGCTCGGGCGTCAGGGTGGTGATGTCGGCGCGCTGCCACGTCACGTCCGCGATGACACCGGCGGACTTCGCGTTGTCGCGCGCGGCCGCGAGCACGGTGAGATCGTGGTCGCAGCCGATCACGATCGGGCGAGAGTCCGCGAACAACGGCTCGGCCTTGCGATCGAGCCCGAGCGCGGCGAGGGACGGAACGCGGCGCGGCGTGCATCGCGCGGCGTGCACGGCCTCGATCGGAATCGTCCCCGAACCGCACATCGGATCGACGAGGACGTCACTCCGCGGGTCGAACCGCGCGAGCATCAGCAGCACGGCCGCGAGATGTTCGCGCAGTGGCGCATCGCCAGCCTCGCGCCGCCAGCCGCGCTGCGAGAGCGAACCGCCGCCGAGATCGATCGACACCGTCATCTCGCCCCGATCATCGCGCCGCGCCACCCAGCGCACCGCCGCGCGATCCGGATCCACGTGCAGCCGCGCACCGCGCCGCCGCGCCGCATCGATGATCGCGTTCTTCACGGTCCCCACGACCTGGCGCTCGCCCGCCGCGAACTCGTCGACGCGCCTGGCCTCGACGGAGATGCCGTCGCCATCTCGCCACAGGACGCGTCGATCCTCGAGAAGATCGTTGAGCACGTCGTCATACAGCGGCTCGAGGCGCTGCGCGTTCGAGCGGCAGATGTCCCACAGCACGCGGGTGGGCGTGCGCATGTACGTCGTGGCGGCCCACGCGATCTCAGCATCGAACGGGAGCACGAGCTGGCCGAGGCCCTCCTTGCGGGGCGGTTTCGGCAACCGGCGCTTGAGCGCTCGCGTGAGGACGCGCGTCAGCTCCGCGGTCATCACCACGTTGGTCTGCGTCGATCCGATGATGCGAAGCTCGTCGACGATCACGCGGCAGCTCCGTTGAGCGCAGAGAGCAGGCCGGCGTCGGCGAAGAATCGCTTCGAGAGATAGAGGCCCCGGCCTTGCGTGCCGCGCGGGCCCTTCGGGCGTTCGTGGAGGTATCGACGCGCGAGCCGCGCGACCTCTGGATCCCAGTCGAGCAGGTACCAGGACACGATCGTCGCATCCGGGGTCACATCGGCCGTACCACGATCGATCGTCGCGCGCGCCAGCCACAGCGTGCGCTGCAGCTTCGCGAGCCCATGATCGCCGACCATGGCGATCGCTGGATCTTCGACGACGCGCCAGTTCCCGCTCGGCTCGGCGGCGACAGGCACGGTCTTGACCTCCACATCCCCCCGCCAGTCGGGCTCACCGTGCCCCTGCTCGACGAGGCCGAGCAGCTCCGCGGCGCGCAGCCCCCATGCGCCCTTGTCGCGACCGCGTGGTCCGAGCCGAACGCCCACGAGGCGATCGGCCGCGGCCAGGAGCTCGTCGAGAGAGTCGGGATCCTCGGCGGGCGGTGCCGGCGGGCGTGCCACGGGCAGCGGGCGCGGCCAGGTATCGGAGGGAGGCGACATGCCTCGCGCGGGCGCCTGGATCACGAGGTGCCCTCCGAGCAGGATCGGGCGCGGCTGCAATCCCGCCGCGATCTCGACGCCGTTGCGCTCGAGCTCCGCGCCCCGGGTCCACACCGCGAGCCGTAACTCCGGCGAGCGCCCGGTCGCCCCGATCCGGAGCCGCGTCGCGAGCGCGGACAGCTCGCCGCGCGTCAATGCATTGAGCAGGCCGCACAGGTCATCGCACCAGCGCTCGACGACGCACTCCGCGGCCTGCGCGACGTCGAGCGGCCCGGCGATCGCCGGCATCGAGCGCGCATCGAACCGATTGACGCGCAGCCTCGCGAGCCTGCGCACGCACTCGGGCGTCAGGAGCGAGGCCATGTGTTCGACGGCGTTCACGTCGTCGCAGCATGCTACGTTCGCGGCGTGGGTACCAGGCGCGGGATCGCCGTCGCGATCGTGATCGGCCTTGCTGGCTGCGCTCCCACGGTGGACGGCCCGGTCGAGCGGCAGCGCACGATCGATCGCGACGACGCCGACCGGCTCGCCGCGCAGCTCGGCGCCCTCCCGGGTGCCATCTCCGCCTCGGTCACGCTGCACCGCACGGTGACCGATCCGCTCGCCGGCACCACCCGCACCGCTGCCGGCGTGGCCCTCCTCGTGGTCGACGATGCCGCGAACCGTGAGGAGCTCGCGCGCACGGCCACCGCGCTGTTCGCCGCCTCGGCGCCCGAGGTGCCGGCGCCGACGGTGCAGATCGTCGTCGGCGTGCATCGCCCAGACCTCGCGAGCGTCGGACCGTTCCGCGTCGAACAACGCTCGGTCGGCCCACTCAAGCTCGCTCTGGCGCTGGCCCTCGCCGTGATCGCCGCGCTCGCCGGCTGGATCGCGATCAACGCGCGGCGCGCAGCGTGAAGCATTGGCTGCAACGACGCATGCTACCGCCTGGGGAACAGGGCCCAGTAGTCGAGCTCGAGAACGATCTTCGGATCCTTCGTGCCGGACAACAGCGGCGGCACGTGGGCGAGCTCGGCGAATGACACGTTCTTCACGGCCGACAGGCGAAGGCGCAGCGCGCCGACGTCGCGGCGGTGAGGGATCTCGGCGCGCTCGACGACCTCGGTGAACGCGCGCAGCGTATCGCCGGCGAACGTGGGAGCGACGTGCGCCCCACCGTTCCACGCGGCGATCTTGAGCTGCGTGTTGAGCCCGTTCTGACCGAGCGCCGTGGCGACGCTGATCACGTGGCCACCGTAGACCAGGCGCTTGCCGGCCTTGGTCTCGCCCATACCGCGCCCGTCGAAGTGGACCTGCGCGGTGTTGTGGTACAGGCGCGTGGCCTGCGAGTGGTCGGCCTCCTCGATGGTCATCGCATCGGGGTGATCGAGCCGCTCCCCGACGTCGTAGTCATCCCAGCGCGCCGTCGAGCCGAACGCCCACGCGAGGTCGGGGAACCGCTGGAGGTTCATCGCCTCGGGCACCGGCAGGCGGTCGGCGGTGACCACCGCGGGCAGTGTGGGGACGTTGTTGACGCCCTTCGCCGCGTTCGGATCGCGCTTGGGCACCATCACCCAGCGCACGAACGAGAGCACCTCCTGCCCTTTCTGGTTCGTGCCGCGCGTGCGCACGTAGACCACGCCCGCCTCGCCGCTCGAGACCTCGCGCAGGCCGATGATCTCGCTCTCCGCGACCAGCGTGTCGCCCGGGTAGACGGGGCGCAGGAACCGCACGTCGGCGTACCCGAGGTTCGCGGTCGCGTTATGCGAGATGTCCGGCACGCTCTTGCCGAACACGATGTGAAACACGAGCAGATCCGGCATCACCTCGCGCTGGAACCCGAGGGAGCGCGCCAGCTCCGTCGAAGACGACAGCGCATCTCTCGCCCCGGTGAGGGCCATGTATGCCGAGATATCGCCGCCGTGGAGCGTGCGCGGGATCGCGTGCACCAGGTGCTGCCCGATGCCGAAATCCTCGAAGAACCTGCCGGTCGAGACCTTCCTCATGACGCGAGGCCGGACCCTATAACGAACCCGGGGTCAGAGCTACTCGGACAGCAGGTAGCTGTATCCGAAGCTCTGCGGGCCGCCGTCCCACGGGGGGAACGACGCCGACTTCACCGCGGCCTCGACGCACGCGGCGACCGGAGTCCCCGCGAACACGCCCGTGACCGAGACCCGAGACACCTGACCCGACGGCGCCACCGTGAGCTTCACGGTCGCGGTGCCCTGCGTGCCCTGGTAGCAACCCGCGGCCTTTCCGGCGATGGAGCTCATGCCGGTCTTGATGTCGCCGCCCGAGAGCGACTTCTTGTCGAGCTTGGGCTTGGTGTCCTTCTTCGGATCGGAGACACCGGCTTCCTTGAGGAGCGCGTCGAACGAGGGCTCGCCATCGGCGCCTTCGGTCTTCTGCTTCTTCTCCTCCTTCGGAGCAACCTTGTCCTTGTCCTTCACCTTGGCGTTGTCCGTCATCGACGTATCGCGGATCTCGACCTTGTGGCCGGCCTTGCCGGGTCCACTCTTGGTGGCCACGACCTTCGCCACCTCGGCCGGAGCTTCCGATGCGGCGATCTGCGCGACGGCCGCGGGAGCAGCCGCCGATCCTGCACCTGCCGTCGCCTCGTCGGCGGCGGCCGGAGCCGGAGCCGGCAGCATCTTCGTGGTGCTCTTGTAGTCGGCTGCGGGTGCACCCGCGGCGGCGACGGTCTGCTCCGACGACTTCGCGGAGTCCTTGGAGTTGTTCATCGCGAAGAAGATCGTGACGCCGGCGGCGGCCGCGAGGCCCATGCCGACGAGCGCGATCGTCTTGCTGTTGCCGCCGGTCTTCTTCGCGGCGATCCGCGCCCCGATCGTGGGAATCGAGGACACCGACGCGGCGGGCGCGGCGGCCTCGGTGGCGACGGCGGCCTGCATCGGGATCGAGGGGAGCGATCCGGACGAAGACGCGGCCGGCATCGGAGCGGACCTGGAAGACCGGTCCTCTGCCGCCTTGGCGGCCTTGGCCGCCTTGTCCTTCGCCTTGACCTCTTTCGCGGTCGGCAGCTCGGCGAGCGCGGGCAGCGAGATCATCTTCGCCGGCTCGGGCAGCGCGACGGCCTTCCATCCGGCAGACGACGACGCGAGGACATCGTCCTCGGACATCACCGGGTTCGCGGTGGACCGGCGCGACGACAGCCGCGCCTTGGTGGAAGACGCGAGGCTGCGAATGTCGTGCAGGCCACTGTCCTCTTCGCGAGAGTCCTTCGTCATCGGTGGCACACCCGTCGAAGCGTCACGATTGCTCTCCGTGGTCCCCGTAGCCTGCATGCTGGAATCCTCCGAACGCGCGAGCGTCGATTGAATCTGTGACGGAAGGCCATCGAAATACCCTTCCGGGACTTGCGCGTCCAGGGTTTTCATCGCGTGGCGCAAAAGGTCGTCGACGTCGTCCATAATTCACTTGACCGTCGCAGGGGCCGCTGGGGCCGCTGCCTTGGGTTCGTCGCCGGCGAGCTTCTGCTTGAGCAGCCGCCGGGCCTCGTTGACTCGCCACGCCACGGTTCCCTCGGGAATCTCCAGGATCTCCGCGATCTGCTTGTGGGGCAGCTCCTCGATGGTCGCCAGCACGAGGGTGACGCGAAGGGATGCAGAGAGCGACGACACGGCCAGGAGCACCCGGGCGACCTCGCCGGTCGTCTGCGCTTGCTGTGCAGGGCTTCGCTCGGACTGTCCCAGCGCCTCGGGCCGACCGCCGACGTGCGCGGCCTCGGTGTTGCTGCGCTGGTGGAGCGCGGCACCTCGCTTGTCGGAGCGCAGGGCGTTGAGGGCGGTGTTCACGGTGATCCGGTAGAGCCAGGTAAAGAAGTCCGCGCGGCCGTCGAACGTCGCGAGGCCGCGATAGGCGCGGACGAACGCTTCTTGGGTCGCGTCGTCGGCATCACTGTGATTGCCGAGGATATGGAGCGCGGCGGCATACACACGTCGTTGGTGGCGTTTGACGAGACGACCAAAGGCATCGCGGTCACCTTGCCGCGCCCGGTCGAGGTCTGGATCCTCGTCAGCCATTCCGGGAACTATAAGGTGACCAACGCTTGGACAACAGATATCCAGCGAGCTTTGGGTCCGGTCGCAACTTGTCGCACTGAAAAGCCCTACCTGCGACGGTCGGCTTCGAACAGCTTCGGGGTCAGGGTGGCCGCCAGCTCGGAGAGCCGGGCCAGGGAGCGGGCAGCCCCGGCGTGACTGCCGAGCTTTTCCCGCACGCGGAGGGCCCCGGCCGTGGCCGTGTCGGAGGCGCGCTGGCGGGGGGTGAGGTCGAGCACGTTCAGCGGATCGGCGCCGCCGAGCGAGGTGCGCAGCGCGGCGATCCGGGCCCGCGTCTCTCGGAGGGCATCGGCGACGTCGTCGGCGAACGCCGCGATCAGGACCTGGGCGTCGTGGGATCCCACCGTCAGGGCATCGAGATCGACCAGCGCTAGGTCGCGCAGTCGGGTCGACAGCGCCTCGTCGGGATCCGGCGCGCTCGACGTGGTGCCAGGCAGCATCGTCGTGGTGACGATCACGCCTTGTCGTCCTCGGGCTTGGGCGCGGCCTCCCCCTTGGGGGCCTCGAGCGACTTCTGCTTCGCCGCCTTGTCGGTGGCCATCTTCGCCTTGAGCATCGCGAGCGCGTCCTCGGGGCCGCTCGGCAGCTGGAGCTGATCGTCCTTCTTCGAGGCCGCCAGGCCAAGGGCATTGATCGACGCTTCGAGCTCGAGCGCACCGCCGTCCTCGCCGCGCATGGCCGCGTCGACCTCGGACTCGATCACCTCGGCGTCGATCCGGTCCTCGGCGGACTTGAACTTGTCCCACACGCTCGTGTCGTTACCGAAGGCGTCGCCGCCGGGGGACCGGTTCGCCGCGATCTGCGTCGCCAGCGTGCCCTTGCGCATCTTGAGGAGCTGGAGCTTCGTCTCGAACTCCTTGCGGCTCTTGTTGAGCTGCACGGCGTAGCCCTGCGCCTCGTTCTTGTCGCGCAGGATCTTCACGTACTCGGTCTCGGCGGCCTTCTTCTCGCGCAGCGCGGTCTTCGCCGCGTCGTCATCGCCGGCCTTGACGGCGACCATGGCGCGGCGCTCCCACTCGGCGGCCTTCGCCTTGTACTTCTCGAGGTCGTTGTCCATGTTCTTCGCGGTGGCCTTGTACGAGATCAGCTCCGCGAGAGCTTTCTTCTTGCCGTCCTCGAGCTCGAGGATCGCCATGTCGAGCTCCTTCGCCGGATCGATCGCCTTGTCGAGCGCGCTGTTTGCCTTGCTCGAGATCGTGCTCTTGATCTTGCCGAAGATGCCCATCGCCCGGACAGCTTAGCTCAATCCTTGCCCAGCCCGTACTTGCGATAGCGCTGGCGGAACTGGTCGTAGGTGATGCCGAGCAGCGCCGCGGCTTCCTTCTGCTTGAACCGGGTGCGCTCGAGGGCGTCCTGACACAGCCACTTCTCGAACGCGTCGACGCGCTCGTCCAGCGGGCGCTTCGCGTCGTCCGAGAACGCCAGCCCCGACGACGGCGCCGCGGCGTGGGCCTCGGGCGGCAGCGCGGCATCCACGTCGGCCTCGCTCAGCACCTCACCGGTGGACATGTACGCCGCCCGCTCGACGATGTTCTTCAGCTCGCGGACATTGCCCGGGTAGTCGTACTGCGCGAAGCGATCGAGCGCGCCCGCGCTGATCTCCTTCACCGTGATGCCCGCGACGTCCTGACGAAACCGGGCGAGGAAGTGCATCGCGAGCACCGGGATGTCCTCGATCCGGCTCGCGAGCGACGGCAGGAAGATCGTCTCGAACGCCAGACGGTCGTAGAGGTCCGCGCGGAACTTGCCGTCGATCATCGCCTGCTTGAGATCGGCGTTCGTCGCGGCGATCACCCGGACGTTGACCTGGATCGATTCGCTGCCCGCCACGCGCTCGAACCGCTGGTACTCGAGGACGCGCAGGATCTTCGCCTGGAACTCGAGGGACATGTTCCCGATCTCGTCGAGGAACAGCGTGCCACCGTCGGCGAGCTCGAACTTGCCTTCCTTCTGCTTCGTCGCGCCCGTGAACGCGCCCTCCTCGTGGCCGAACAGCTCGGACTCGAGCAAGCTCTCCGCGACCGCGGCGCAGTTGATGGTGATGTAGGGCTCGCTCGCCCGCGGCGACAACGTGTGGATCGCGCGGGCGACCAGCTCCTTGCCGGTGCCGCGCGGCCCAAGGACGAGCACCGGGCGCGGGACCGGAGCGACGCGCTCGATCTTCGTCATCACCGTGCGCATCTCCTTCGAGTCGCCGACGATCTGCCAGCGCCGCCCCGCCGCCTTGCGCAGGCGCTCGTTGGTGGCGCGGAGCTCGCGGTTCTCCTCCTCGAGCCGCTTGCGATCGAGCGCGTGCTGCAGGATGCGCTCGACCTTCTCCACGGAGATCTCGAGCTTGTCCTCGAGGTACGGGTCCTTCGTGATGAAGTCGACCGCGCCGGCCTTCACCGCCGTCACCGCGTCGTCGATGGTGCCGTGGCCGGTCAGGATGATGATCGGGAGGTCGGGGAGGCGGGCGCGGATCGCCTTGCAGATCTCGATGCCGCTCCGGCGGTTCGGGCCGAGATCGAGATCGAGCACCGCGAGATCCGCCTCGTTCGTCTCGAGCCAGCGGATCGCGTCCTCGCCGTTATCGAACGGCATCACGTTCGAGCCGCGCTGCTTGAACACGTCGCCGAGCAGCCGCCGCACTTCCGCCTGATCGTCGACGCAGATGATGGTGCCGATCGTCATTGGGCACCTCGCTCGGCCACGGTCCACAGCGGCAACGCGGCGAGGCCGCTCTTGTCGGTGGGGAGCGTGATCGTGATCGTGGTTCCCCTGCCCTCCTCGGAGTCCACCGTGATCCGGCCGTGATGCGCGCTGACCACCCGCTCGGCGATCGCGAGGCCCACCCCCGAGCCCGTCTCCTTCGTCGTGAAGCCGGGCACGAACAGCCGGCCCAGGTGGGCGCGCGGGATGCCCGGTCCGTTGTCGCTCACCACCACCTCCACCAGCGGCGCCGTGCTCGATCCCGGCGACGCCAGGGCACGGACGCGCACCGAGACCTCGCCGCCGCCCGTCGCGCAGGCCTCGGCCGCGTTCGAGATCACGTTGAGCAGCGCCTCGCGCAGCAGCATGCGGTCGCCGCGCACGTCGGGCAGACCCGCGATCGTCTCGAGCGAGATCGGCACCTGCTGCGTGCGCGCCTGCGCCGCCATCACCACCTCGTGGAGCAGCGGCGCGAACGTCACGAGCTCCACCGTGGGGGTCGGCGCCTGCATCGAGCGCAGGTACTGCGCCCACTCCTCGTAGAGCGCCGTGACATCCGCCTCGAGATCTTTCAGGCGATCGTGCACGTCGCCCTCGGCCGCGAGCTTGCGGGCACTGCGGGTGCGCGCGCCGATGATGCCGAGGAGGTTCTTCACGCGATGCCCGTGCGCGTAGACACCGGCGATCACGTCCTGGCGCACCACCTCCGCCGTCGCGGTGACCAGCCGCGGCGCCACGCCACCTGCGGCGGAGCCCGCGCCCGGGTTCGCCGCGTCGAGCAGCCGCCCGACGATCACGCCGAGGCTCGGCGATTGCGCATCGAGCATGCGCGCCGCGTTCCGCCAGGCGAGCCCGTGGTTCGCATCGATGCGCAGCGCGCGCTCGATCTCCGCGAGGGCCCCCGCCTGATCGCCGCGGTCGAACATCAGCAGCGCGAGCCGGCACGCCGCCGCGGTGTGTCCCGGCTGAAACGCGAGCCCCTTGCGATAGGCGTCCTCGGCGCGGTCGCGCGTGGCGAGATCATCCGCGCACACCGCTCCGTAGAGGAACCACAGCCGCGCGCGATCCACCGGCGGCAGCGCCTCGCCCGCCGACGCATGGATCAGCCCGTCCAGCTCGCCGAGCAGCGCATCGCGCTCCGACGTGGCGAGCTTGCGCGTCCTGCGCTCGAGCCGCCGCAGCTGCAGCGCCGCGCTCGGCGCCAGCGCCTCGAGCGCCGCCAGCTCGGCATCGACCATCGCATCGGTGACGCTCGTGTCCCCTGCCGCGTGCCGCGCCGAGAGCAGCGCCGCCGCGCACATCCGCCGGCCCGCCGACTCCGCCGCCACGTCGAGGCTCTGCGTCGCGTCCTCGGCGCGCCCGTGCGCCACCACCGCGGCCGCCAGCTCCTCGAGGAGCTGCAGCGCATCCGGCGCCGCGCCGCCGAGCGCCGCCGTGAGCGCGGCCTCGAACCCCGCCGCCGCCTGTGCCGCCGCCCCCTGCGCATCGCTCTGCGTCGCCGCCGCTCGCGACAATTCGAGATGCGCGCGCGCCCGGTCCCACGGTGCCGCCTTCGGCGCATCGAGCGCGGCGCCGAAGCTCATCCGCGCCGCGGCCAGCTCGCCGCACGCAAGCTGGGCGCGCCCGAGCAGGATCTTCGTCGACGGTCCCGGCTGCCGCTTCGCCGCCTCCGTCGCGAACCGTCGCGCCCCCGCGCCGTCCCCCTGGGCGAGCGCCAGGTCCGCGAGCCGCAGCGCCGGCGCCACGTCGTCGGTGGCCGCCATCGCCCGCGCGAGCGCGCTCTTCGCCGCCGCGGGCAGCCCGAGCGCCCAGTACCGGTCACCCAGCTCGAGCAACGCGTCGGCGTTCGCCATGCCGCGCGATGATATCCGATGGCGCGGCGGGCGGGGCCGCGCCGGCGACAAGCACGCGTTCTGAAGCGGATTGCGGGGAGTCGACGTCGTGGCGCGGCGGGCTCACATGCAGGCCTTCGCGAGCGGGTTGTCGAGGCACGCCCTCGAGATCCGGATCGGGCGAACGGATCGCGCCGGACACCGGGTCCAATCGCTGCGGTCGTGCGGTTCACGACGCGTTCGGTCGGCGAGCACGGCCAGCGCGCGCCGCCGCTCGAACCGCTCTTCGACATCGTTGGCGATGGTGCGCAGCGCATGACCGACATCCACGCCGATGCCAGGCTCCTCCTCGATCCCCACCCCGCCCGTCGTCGTCGGAAGAGCTCGGTGCACTCCGGCACAGACAAGCAGTGCAGTCGCCAGCGCGACGGAGAGGACGGCGCGCGACGGTCGCAGGCGAAGGGCGTCCATGATCGTGGGACACGGCTTGCAAGGGCCGATTGCACAGTAGCCCATT
>JAYVLW010000675.1:0-3369 GCA_043759315.1 Myxococcales bacterium | reverse complement strand
GACCTCGCCGTCGAGCTCGCGCTGACGTGGCACGGCGGCATGCGCATCCTCGACAAGATCGACGCCGTCGGCGCACGTCTATTCTCCGAGCGGCCGTCGCTCGGCGCTGCCGACAAGGCAATGGTGCTGACCCGCGCGCTCGCCTGGCGCGGAGAGACCCTGCCACCGCGCACGATCCACCTGTTCTCCCGCCTGCTCGACCGCCAGCATAAGTGAAAGTATTCTTGCCATAATCTCCGGATTATGGAAACAATACTTTCACCATGGGTCGCAAGACGGCAGCTCCGTTGCCCGCCATCGCGCGCGCGTTGACGGAGCTCGGCAACAACCTGAAGCTCGCGCGCCAGCGCCGCAGGCTCACGGCCGAGCTGGTCGCCGAACGGGCCGGCATGTCGCGACCGACCCTGCGCGCGATCGAGCGCGGCGACGCCGGGGTCACCATCGGTGCGGTCGCCAGCGTGCTCCACACGCTCGGCCTCGAAGCGGACCTCGCGGCGGTCGGGCGCGATGATGCGCTCGGCCGGAAGCTCGCAGATGCAGCGCTCGAAGCGCAGCCCCGCGTCGATGGGCCGCGGACCAAGCGAACCGATGGCTGAGCGGCGGGCGATCGAGGTCTGCGCCGACTGGGCGACGCTGGACGGGCCCGCGACGGTAGGTACCCTGTACGCGACACCGGCGCGCGGCCGGGACGTGTTCTCGTTCGAGTACGCGCGGAGCTGGCTCGACTCCTCACACGCGCACCAGCTCGATCCGTCGCTCCGCTTGCTTCGCGGTCCGCAGTACCTCGCCGACGAGCGCCTCAACTTCGGCGTGTTCCTCGACTCGTCTCCCGATCGATGGGGGCGCGTCCTCATGGAGCGGAGGGAGGCGCAGCTCGCCCGCGAGGAAGGACGCACGCCGCGGCGACTCACCGAGGTGGATCACCTCCTGGGCGTCTACGACGGGCACCGCCTCGGCGGACTGCGCTTCCGCGTCCAAGGTGGGCCGTTTCTCGACGACAACGACAAGCTCGCATCACCTCCATGGACGTCGCTGCGCGAGCTCGAGCAGGCGAGCCTCCACCTCGAACAGGACGGCGCACAGGACGACCCAGCGTACGGTCGCTGGCTGCTCATGCTCATGGCACCGGGACGTTCGCTCGGCGGTGCGCGGCCGAAGGCGAGCGTGGTCGACCCCACCGGTCACCTGTGGATCGCGAAGTTCCCGAGCGCCCTCGACGCCGATGACATCGGCGGCTGGGAGAGCGTGGTCCACACGCTCGCGGAGCGCGCGGGCGTGGTCACGACCGTGGCCATGCGCAAGAAGCTGGGGAGTGCGAGCCACACGTTCCTGTCTCGCCGCTTTGACCGCGCCGCGAACCGCACGCGCCTGCACTTCGCATCCGCGATGACGCTGCTCGAGCGGGACGACAACGAGGTGGCGAGCTATCTCGATCTCGCCGAGATGATCGCGCGCGTGGGAAGCCATCCCGCGCGCGACCTCGAACAGCTGTGGCGCCGGATCGTGTTCTTCATCTGCGTCTCGAACGTCGACGACCACCTCCGGAACCACGGCTTCCTCCTGGAGCCACGTGGATGGTCGCTCGCGCCGGCGTACGACATGAACCCGATCGCGCGGAGCGCCGGGCTCACCCTGAACATCTCCGAGACCGACAACGCGCAACACCTGGACCTGGCGCGCGACGTCGCCGCGCGGTTTCGTGTCGCTCCCGCGAAGACCACCGCGATCATCGATGAGGTCCGTGCAGCGGTCCGCACCTGGAAGGACGTCGCTACCGACGCCGGACTGACGCGGCCGCAGCGCGACCGGATGGCAGCGGCGTTCCGCGTGGCAGAGGCCTGACGGTCTCAGGCCGCGGCAGCGATCTCGTCGATCGCGTCGGTCTCGTGCTTGCTGACGGCGACCTTGTGCAAGCACACGGGCATGCCGATCAGCGCGAGGCCGACCTTGTAGTCATCGCCGTCGTCCTTCATCCACACGCCTTGCGCGCGGAACCGGTACGAGCGCTCGCCGTCGTCGATCTGGATCTCGACCTGCTCGCCGCGCGCGACGAACGGCGCGTGCCGAACCACGAACCCACCGGGGCCGACCTCGACGAGCTCGACGCGATCGTGGATCCGATCTCCACGCATCAGCACCGAGCGCTTGGTCACCTCGCGGCGGAACTTGCGGCCGCTCTTCATGCGCTGGTCGTCCTCGCTGGGAGCGAACGCGCTCTCCATCGCCGAGAGCTGCTCGATCTCGTCGAAATCGAGACCGACGCCCAGATCGCACTTCCCGATCAGGGTGCGGTACTGAAAGACGATCTCGACCAGCATGACGAGCAGAGGTCAAGCAGGGTCCGTGCCACGGTGAGCGGAGGGGTAACGGGCCGAAACTTCGTTCAGGTGTGCAGGCCCGGACGCCTGAGTTGCCGGGTGTGGCGTCACCATTTGGGGTGTCCGTGGTCGTTTGGGCACGGTATCCAGGGGACCCGATGGACCTGTTTGCGCAGAGCGCCAAGAAACGCCAGGTAGGACAGCCGTTAGCCGAGCGAATGCGGCCACGTAGCCTCGAAGAGCTCGTGGGGCAGGCCCACCTGATGGGCCCGGGACGCATCCTGTCCAGCCTGGGACCGGGCCGTGCCATCCCGTCACTCATCCTGTGGGGGCCGCCCGGGAGTGGCAAGACCACGCTGGCCCGCCTCCTGGGAGACACCCTGCGGGCCGACCTGATCGCCCTGTCCGCAGTTGAGGCAGGTGTGAAAGATGTGCGCGAAGCTGTCGCCAAAGCGACAGAGCGCCGGGATCACTTCGGGGCGCGGACCCTGCTGTTCATCGACGAGATCCACAGGTTCTCCAAGACCCAGCAGGACGCGCTCCTCCCGCACGTCGAGGCGGGGACGATCACCCTGATCGGCGCGACCACGGAGAACCCGAGCTTCGGCGTGGTCGCGGCGCTGCTGTCTCGCGCCCGCGTGGTGCGGCTCGAAGCCCTCAGCGATGGCGAGCTCGCGGGCCTCGCGCGCCGCGCCGTCGCCGATTCCGAGCGCGGCCTCGCGGCGCTCGACGTCACGCTCGACGACGAGGTCTGCGCGCAGCTCGTGGCCGCGGCCGCCGGTGACGCGCGCCGGCTGTACTCGGTGCTCGAGATCGCCGCGGATCTCGCGCGCCGCGCTGCCGCCGAGACCCCGGCTGCACCGATCACCGCGGAGCACGTCGCCGAGGCGGCGCAGGGCAAGACGCTGCTCTACGACAAGGCTGGCGACGAGCACTACGGCGTGATCAGCGTGTTCATCAAGAGCATGCGCGGCTCGGACCCCGACGCCGCCGTGTACTGGATGACCCGCATGCTCGAGGCCGGCGAGGATCCGCGGTTCGTGCTGCGCCG
>JAYVLW010000674.1:0-27039 GCA_043759315.1 Myxococcales bacterium | reverse complement strand
CGCCGCCGCGTACTGCGGATCCGGATAGGCCGCGCTCTCTCCAGCGCCGCGTTCGATCGCGACCTCCCAGCCACCCTTCACCCACTTCGCGACGACAGCCGGCGATGCGGCCACCCGGCGCTCCTCCGGCCGCGTCTCCTTGACGATGCCTAACTTCATGGACGGCGGGGACGATGCCAAACCGGGGCCGGGAGCGAAAGGGCCGGGCGGGTAAAGCTGTTAGGTTTCGCGGGTGCAGGCGCTCGCGAGAATCACCGACCGCACCGGCTACACCTGGGCCGAGCTGACGTGGTCCGAGGCTGGCGAGCTCCAGTCGCTCCGCGTCCCCGGCGCGACCGTCCACGGCGCCACCGGGGAGCATACGATCCTCGGCCCCGTCGCTCCGATCACGAATGACCGCGGCGAACCGCTCACGGTCATGAGCGCGATCGACTGGGCGCGCCCAACGCAGATCCCGGCGATCGCAGAGCCCGGCCGGCTGCCCCCCGGCGCCGGCGGGGCGATCCTCAACGTGCTCGCTCTCCTCGCCCGCTCCGGGGTTGGGTTTTGCCCCCCATTTGGTGATGGAGCTGACAACGTCTCGGACAGATCTCGGACTAACAGCGATCTGACAGCGCTCCGGTACGCGGGGCCGTACCCGACGAGCGCGCTCTATCAGTCATTGCTGCGGTCGTTCCGGACCACGGCGACCGAGGCGGAGTTCACAGCCGGCGGGTTCGAGCGCGCGCTGCGCGGCGCGCGCGACGTGCTCCCGTTCGACTTCGTTCCGGCGCCGCACGAGCGGATCGCGATCGCGCGTGGGCACGTGGAGCTGCGGGCGGGGCTCGAGCGCGCCGTGATCGATGGGGTGGCGTATGGGCGCAACGGCGGCGTGGCACGCCTCGTCGGCGATCGCGCGGAGGTGTGGTTCGGCGATGCGCCCTGGGCCGAGGTCGCGACGTTTGCGCCGGACGGAAGCGTGCTCGCCGGCCCGCGTCCGTTGCCCGCCTGTACGAATGACGCGGTCGGCAAGGGGTTCCCTCCGGCGCTCCGCGATGCGATCGCCGAGCTGGTCGCGGAGGCGGTCCCCGCGCCTCTGGCTGATGCGGCCCGCACGGCCGTGGTCAGCGGCCCGATCGTGTGGGCCGACCTCGGGGCACGCGCGGCTCGCCGCGAGACCACGGGCTTCGCCGTGCACGCAGCCCTCTGGGAACGGCTGGCGCCATCGGGACTTGCTCGCGTGGCGCTCGCGATCGCCGAAGCGCTCGCCCCCGTGGTCACCCTCGCGGTGGTGCCTGATGTCGGCGTGATGTCGCACGCAGGGACGGGCGGTGCCATGGTGAAACCATGAAGCTCGTCGTTGCCTCCACTCTCTTCGCCCTCACCTCGATCGCCGCCGCCGATATCTCGGTCATCGACAACGATCAGACGATCGAGGTCGACTGCACCCAGGACAAGCAGGTCAGCGTGGTCGGTAATCACGCCACGATCACGCTGACCGGTACCTGCACGAAGGTCTCGATCTCCGGAAATCACGCCACGCTCGTCGGCGCAGCGACCACGGTGTGGATCGCTGGCAACCAGAACACCGCCACTCTCTCCGGGGTCGACTCGCTGACGGTCGCGGGGAACGAGAACACGGTCGCCTACAAGGGCCCGATCGCGGCGAAGTCGACGAAGATCAGGAACCCCGGCAACAAGAACACGATCACGAAGCAGAAGTGACGCCGCCGCCGGAGGCCGCGAACGCCTCGGGATCGAGCTCGAACGTCCACTTCCCACGCTTCGTCGGTTCGTCGAGGGCGATCTTGAGCAGCTCGAGATAGCGCAGGCGCGGCACCTCGTACGCGCCGAACCTCTCGAGGTGATCGGTGTGGACCTGGCAGTCGACGAGCCCGATGCCCCACGCATCGAGCTGCCGCACGCACGCGACGTAGGCGATCTTCGAAGCATCCGCCGCCCGGGAGAACATCGACTCGCCGAAGAACGCCGCTCCGAGGCTCACACCGTAGAGCCCACCGACGAGCTCACCGTCCTGGCTCCACGCCTCGATCGAGTGCGCGAACCCGAGCTCGTGCAGCCGCGTGTAGGCATCGACCATCTCCGGGATCAGCCACGTGCCGCTCTGCCCGGGACGCGGCACGCTCGCGCACCCTGCGAGGACCTGCCCGAACACCGAATCCATCTTCAGCGTGTAGGGGCGCCGCCGGATCGCCTTCTTCAGGCTCTTCTGCACGACGAGGTCGCGCGTCGTCATGATCATCCGTGGATCGGGGGAGTGCCACAGGATCGGCAGGTTCTCCGCGTACCAGGGGAAGATGCCCTGCGAGTACCCGAGGAGCAGGCGCTCCGGCCGCAGATCGCCGCCGAGCGCGAGCAATCCATCCTCGGCGAGGTGGACCGGCGGAAACACGAGGCGATCATCGAGCCGGTAGACCGGCATGCGCGCAATATAGCCCGCGAACGGAATCCCGAAGGGAGTGCGGAGGTAGATCAGGCCCGGCGGCGACGGCGCAGCAGCATCAGCGCGGGAGCGAGCATCGCGAGCCAGCTGCCATTCCCGCTTGCATTGCAGCCGCCACTGACCTCGGGCGCGTCGTCGTGGGTGTCGTCGCCTTCGTTCGAGATGTCGTCGTCACCGTTCGGCGTGATCGTCACCGACAGCGTGATCGTGCCCAGCTGCGTGCTCCCATCGACCAGCTCGAACTGCGTCTGCGCCGCGGTCTCTTCGCTCACCATCGGCGCCGCGATCTCGACATCGATCACGCCCTTCGCGCCCGCGGCGATCGTCGTGCCGATCGGGCCGACCTCGCTCGGCGACGTCCAGCTCGAGCTGTCGTAGAGCTGGCTCGCTCCACCACCGAGCACGCGGAGCCTCGCCGTCGCGGGAAACTCCACGCTACCAGTGTTCTCGAGGGTGATCGTGTACGCCGCGTGGCCACCGGCCGCGATGCGATCCGGCCCCTCGACCGAGACAACCTCCGCGCCGACCGTGCGCGTGGAGCCGCAGACCGCACCGGTCGGGAAGCCGGTCGCGGGCGCCTGCTTGAGCCGCGCCTCCGTCTGCGGACCGTACGCGCCATCCTCGGAGATCTTGTCGGCCGGGTTGTTGCGGTTCCACAGCCGCTGGAACGCCTTGACGTCCATGCCGCGGATGTCCGGCGACGCGAGGTGATCGAAGTGCACCGGATCTCCCGGTACGTCGTGCGCCCAGCCCTGAGCCGACATCGCGGAGATCCGCGACGAGTAGTTCGAGATGTCCACCGCGCGCCCGCTCTGGTGGTTCGAGCGACCCGGCGTCGCGGCCGCCGTGATGCCGCAACGACCCTGCTGGTACCAGCGATACAGGAGGTACTGCTGCGCGACCGTGCGGAACGCGCTGTTGATCTGCAGCGAGTAGTTCGCGCCGACCTTCTGGATCGCCGTCTTCGCAGGAGCGCCGAGGTAAGGCAGCACCGCGTTGCTCGAGAACACGAGGTTCGCGGTCGGCGCGAGCTTCTGCAGACTCGAGGGACTCATGCATCCGATCTCGTCGGCGATCTGCTTCGACAATCCGATGACGACGGCGGTCGAGCAGCCCGACGACGTGTAGGCGGAGACCGACACTTCCGACGATGTACTGCTGAGGTCGGGATCAGTGGGAGACGTGCAGCCCGGCGCGAGCAGGCCTACGAGTAGGATGTGCAACCGACCGATTGCAGCGTGAGGGGTGGTGTCCTGCGGTTTCGTGCGGTTGCTCGACATCGTCATCGTGGCCCGCTCTCTACGCACGAAGCGGGCCGATCACCGTCGAGATCACGGGTTGCGCGAGTCGTGCAACCCGCTGCGCGCCTGCCTCCGACTTCTGATCGTCCTGCGCGCCGAATTGCTCTCCTGCGCCGGGTGCTACGCACGATGCACAAGCGATCGACGTAACGGAAGCCGTCCCAGCCAGGGGCCCGATCCCGCAGATCGGGGGGATCGCCCACCCCGATCGAAACCGCGCGAGGAGTTCTGGGTCCGGGTCGATGACGACGCACGCGACCACGCCGCACAACGCAAGGCGAGACAGCCCCATCATTCCACGTCAGACCGTTGCCCACCCCGAACAGTTCGGGGATGTTCGGGCGTCACCATGCGCCCTCCGGCAACATCGAAGGGCAAAGGATCTCCGTGAGCTGGTTTGTTCGGTACGCGCGCTCCTCGATCGGCGCCAAGCACATCATGGCCGTGACCGGCCTTCTGCTGTTCCTGTTCACCGTCGTCCACATGATCGGGCACCTGCAGATGTTCGGCGGGCGCGACACTTACAATACTTACGCGCACTTCCTCCAGAGTCTGTGGGAGGTCAAGTGGCCGATCCGCGTCGGCCTGATCGCGCTCCTGATCGTCCACATCGTCGTGGCGATCGGCCTGGTGGCCAAGAACCGCGGTGCGCGCCCGGAGCGCTACGCGAAGTTCAAGCCGGTCGTGTCCTCCGCCGCCGGCCGCGCGATGGCGTTCACCGGCCTCGCCGTGTTCGCGTTCATCGCGTTTCACATCCTCCACTTCACGCTCGGCCAGATCCAACCGGGCGCCTTCCACACGCTCGACGACAAGCACCGCTACGACGCCTACTCGATGTTCGTCGCCGGTTTCTCGAACCCGGCGATCTTCGGCATCTACCTCGCCGGCATGGGCCTGCTCGCCCTCCACCTCGGCCACGGCGCCGCGAGCTGGCTTCAGTCGCTCGGTCTGCGCCACCCGAAGTACCCGGTCGATCGGCTGGGCCCGCGGATCGCGGTCGTCCTGTTCGTCGGCTACATGGCCCCGCCGACGGCGGTGCTGGTCGGATTGATCCGCATGAATGGAGTCGGCTGATGTTGAAGCTCGACGCGCGCGTCCCCGGCGGCCCGATCGAACAGAAGTGGGCCAACGCCCGCTTCGAGATGAAGCTCGTCAACCCGGCGAACAAGCGCAAGTACAAGGTCATCGTCGTCGGCTCGGGCCTCGCCGGGGGTGCCGCCGCCGCCACGCTCGCCGAGCTCGGCTACGACGTCGCGTGCTTCTGCTTCCAGGACTCGCCGCGCCGGGCGCACTCGATCGCCGCGCAGGGCGGTATCAACGCCGCGAAGAACTACCAGAACGACGGCGACTCCGTGCACCGCCTGTTCTACGACACGGTCAAGGGCGGTGACTTCCGCGCGCGCGAGGCGAACGTCCATCGCCTCGCCGAGGTCTCCGTCGACATCATCGATCAGTGCGCCGCGATGGGCGTGCCGTTCGCGCGCGAGTACGGCGGCACGCTCGCGAACCGCAGCTTCGGCGGCGCGCAGGTCTCGCGTACGTTCTACGCGCGCGGCCAGACCGGCCAGCAGCTCCTGCTCGGCGTGTACGCCGCGCTCGAACGTCAGATCGGGGCCGGCAAGGTCACGATGTTCCCGCGCTCCGAGATGCTCGATCTCGTGGTCGAGAACGGCCGCGCCGTCGGCATCATCACGCGCGACCTGATCACCGGTACGATCACCTCGCACTCCGCGCACGCCGTGGTCCTCGCGACCGGCGGCTACGGCAACGCCTACTACCTGTCGACGAACGCGAAGGGCTGCAACGTCACGGCGACCTACCGCGCGTACAAGCGCGGCGCCGGCTTCGCGAACCCCTGCTTCACGCAGATCCACCCGACCTGCATCCCGGTCTCCGGCGACTTCCAGTCGAAGCTCACGTTGATGTCGGAGTCCCTGCGCAACGATGGTCGCGTCTGGGTCCCACGCAGCAAGGGCGATGCACCGAAGCACCCCGACCAGATCGCCGAGGACGCGCGCGACTACTACCTCGAGCGCAAGTACCCCGCGTTCGGCAACCTGTCTCCGCGTGACATCGCCTCGCGCGCCGCCAAGGAGCAGTGCGACGACGGCCGTGGTGTCGGGCCCGGTGGCCGCGGCGTTTACCTCGACTTCCGCGACGCGATCAAGCGCGACGGAGAAGACAAGGTCCGCGAGAAGTACGGCAACCTGTTCGACATGTACGAGCGGATCACGGGCGAAGACCCGTACCGCGTCCCGATGCGCATCTACCCCGCGGTCCACTACACGATGGGCGGCCTGTGGGTCGACTACCAGCTGCAGACCACGATCCCCGGGCTGTTCTGTCTCGGCGAAGCGAACTTCTCCGACCACGGTGCGAACCGCCTCGGCGCCTCCGCGCTCATGCAGGGACTCGCCGACGGCTACTTCATCATCCCGTACACGCTCGGCAACTATCTCGCCGGCGTCCCGGCGAAGGACCTCGCATCGCCGACCAGCGCCGCGTTCACCTCGGTCGAGGATCAGGTTCGCTCGCGCCTGGACCGCCTGATGAACGTGAAGGGCAAGCGCTCGATCGATTCGTTCCACAAGGAGCTCGGCAACATCATGTGGGAGCACTGCGGTATGGCGCGCTCGCGCGAGTCCCTGACCGCCGCGCTCGAGGCCATCCCGAAGCTGCGCGAGGAGTTCTGGTCCGATGTCACGGTGCTCGGCGCGCAGGACTCGTTCAACCAGTCTCTCGAGAAGGCCGGCCGCGTGGCCGACTTTCTCGAGTTCTCCGAGCTGATGGTCAAGGACGCGCTGGTCCGCGAGGAGTCCTGCGGCGGCCACTTCCGCACCGAGCACCAGATCGACGGCGAAGCGAAGCGTGACGACGACAAGTTCTGCCACGCGGCCGTGTGGGAGTTCACGGGCGATTCGTCGCCGCCCGTCCGCAACATCGAACCGCTCGTGTTCGAGAACGTCAAGCTCGCGACCCGGAGCTACAAGTGAGCAACCTCGACCTCACACTCCACGTCTGGCGCCAGTCGAACGCGAAGACCCCGGGCAAGCTCGTCACCTACAAGGTCAAGGGCGTCTCGACCCACGCCTCGTTCCTCGAGATGCTCGATCTCCTCAACGAGCAGCTCGTCGCGAAGGGTGAAGAGCCGATCGCGTTCGATCACGATTGCCGTGAGGGGATCTGCGGCAGTTGCTCGCTGATGATCAATGGCCGCCCACACGGCGGCCAGCGCGCCACCACCGCGTGCCAGCTGCACATGCGGCGGTTCAAGAACAACGACGAGATCTGGATCGAGCCGTGGCGCGCCGAGGCGTTCCCCGTGATCAAGGACCTCTGCGTCGATCGCACGGCGTTCGATCGCGTGATCGCCGCCGGCGGCTTCGTGTCGGCCAACTGCGGGTCGGCCCCCGACGCGAACGACATCCCCGTCGCGAAGGAGCACGCCGAGCGCGCAATGGACGCCGCCGCCTGTATCGGCTGCGGGGCGTGCGTGGCCGCGTGCCCGAACGGATCGGCGATGCTGTTCGTCGCAGCCAAGCTCTCGCACCTCCACCACCTGCCGCAGGGCCAGCCCGAGCGCCAGCACCGCACCCAGGCCATGGTCACGGCGATGGACGCCGCCGGCTTCGGCAACTGCTCGAACCACTACGAGTGCGAAGCGGCCTGCCCGAAGGACATCAAGCGCGACGTGATCGCCGAGCTCAACCGCGACTATGCCAAGGCCTCGTTCGCCTCGCGCGAACGCGCGAACAAGTCCGACGGCGCGGGTTAAGAACCACGTATCCTGGGTGGGTGCGGATCGCGACCCTCTCGGTACGTGCGATCAGTCGACGCGAGCGATCGTTCCGGGGGCCGCGACGTGATCGATGGTGTGTAGCAAGAGCTGGAGCGAATCGGTGGGGCGCAGGTTGACGCGCGTGCGACCGGCCTCGGACAGCCAGTAGACCTTGCGCTCCCAGGGGTACTGCGAGGCACGAGCGACGATCGCGACCTTCATCGCGCCGGACTTCTTCGCGTCGGAGATGATGCCCTTGACCTGCGCGAGCGACAGCTCCGGGCGAAGGTGGAGCGCGATCGTGTCGCTGTCGGACCGGAGGTCCCGGAGCGCCTCGATCCGTGCATCGCCGGTGTAGCGCTGACCGCCGATCACGACCTCGCCGATCGCGTTGATCTCCGCCTCGCGCCACAGCGCGGTCGGATCCTCCATCGCGGTGCCAGTCTCGGCAGCGCTGCCCGCGATCGGCCAGTTGTCGGGATGCGCGCGACGCACGACGTCGCGCTCGGCGGCAGCGGCGATGCGGTCGAGCGATTCCCACGCGCGCACGGCTTCGTGCCAGCCGGGCTCGGTCGCACACATCACGCAGCTCGCGACCGCGTTGCGCACCCGCTCCATCGCACGATGCGTGGCGATCGATGCGATCACCTCGCCCTGGAACTCCGGGACGATCTGCTTGCAGTCGCTCGCGAGCGGACCGCCGCACAGTCGCTGGACATACGCGCGGGCGTCCTCGCCCGCTTGCGGCATCAGCAGCGTCGCGGTCGGATCCCGCCTGATCAGGACTTCATCCGCCGTGAACGCGGGCATCAGCAGCGTCGGCCACACGGTGAGTGCGAGCGTCTCCACCTGCTCCGCCATCGGCTTCGCCTGGGCGGCCTGCATCGGCGGGAGGGCGAGCACCACGAGCTTGAGCTCGGTCTGGTCGGCGACGGTCCTGTCCATGCCGGAGCGCAGCGCGATCGTCTCCTTCGAGAGATCGGCGTACGCCTGGGCGGACCGACCGTTCGCCACGAACTCGTCGATCGCCGCCTGCAGCGCGCGCTCGTTGTAGTCGCTTGCCTTGTCGCCCTTCGTGACCTTGATGCGCTCCTTGCCGCACGCGGCGGTCAGGAGGACCAGGGACAGAGCTAGCAGGCGGGCCGACATCTTGGTGTGTACGGTCGAGGAAGCAAGTCGGATGCCGTTCATGCGGTCGCCGCCCGGATGCACGCGGCGAGGGCCTCGGAGCTGACCTCGGGGCCGAGCGCAACGATGCGACCTTGCTCGTGGTCTTCGCCCTCGCGCCTGCCCAGGGGCTCGCTCGAGACGCGGGGGCCTACCCGGTGAATCACCATCCAGGCGGGGGCGGTAGCGCCCGTACGGCCGTCGACGGATTTGACGATCCCTTTGATCCTCACGTAGTTGCCGGGCAGCGTCGCGAGCTGGTCCTCGAGCTCCTCGAGATCGACGACCTCGGGCACGCGGACCGAAACGCTGTCGATTCCGTGTGCGGTGTAGCCTTCCAGGTTGTCGGGATGCCGACAGTTCTCGTCGTGAACATGCCCACTTGCCTGGTCATCTGGCGAGGTTCCGAGCGCCCCGACATCGGCGAGGGGCGGGTCAGCCAGGACACTCTCGAGCCAGGCCGCGTGCTCGTCCGTGGTGCCCTGGCGCACGACCGCGCGCGGTGACAGCGAAGAAACCGTGGCGAGCGCGTCAGCAATGTCGCGGTCGGTTGCGGTCTCGGCCTTGGTCACGAGGACGACGTCGGCATACGCCAGCTGCGCATCGACCGATGCGGAGAGCGGGCGCGATGCGGCTAGGTTCGGCGCATCGAGCAGCGTGACGACGAGCGCGAGCCGCACGCGTTCGGCGATCGGAGCGCGCGCGACCGCCCATGCGATCGGCAGTGGCTCGGCGACGCCGGTCGTCTCGAGCACGATCGCCGTGAGGTTCGGGGTCTGCGCCACGAGCTCCGCGAGCGTGGTCTCCAGCTCGTCGCCGAGCACGCAGCACACGCAGCCACCGGGCAGCTCGATCTGCCGCGCGCTCTCGCCGCCGAGCAGCGAGCCATCGATCCCGATCTCGCCGAGCTCGTTGACGATGATGCCGATCTTCGAGACCTCCCCGCGGGCCGCACGCCGCGCGAGCAGCCGGTTGACGAGCGTGGTCTTCCCGCTGCCCAGGAATCCGGTCACGATCACGAGCGGCACCACGCAGCAAGCATAGCCCCGTGTCAGGCGGCTGGCTTCTCGACGACGACCACCTTGCGCTTGCCGGCGGCGGTCAGCGGGATGTCGTCGACGTACTCGATCGCGAAGCGTGCGCCCGGCAGGTACTTCGCGGCGAAGTCGTGGATCTGGCGAGCGGCCTTGTCGGGGAGCGTCTCGGTGCCGTTCGGGACGACCTTCATGACGATGCTGCCATCGACGCGCTGGATGACCTGGAACTTCAGCGCCACGTGGCCAAGGACGCCGAACAGGATGTTGAACACCAGGCCGTTGACCGGGTTGCCGTGGCCATCGCGCATCGTATCGGTCACCCGGCCCTCGATCGAGCCAAGGCGATCGAGGTTGCGGCCGCACGAGCACGGTGAGGGCGCGCGTGCGACCGCGAGGTCCCCGGTCACGTAGCGGATCATCGGGCACGCGAGGTTGTGCAGGTCGGTGATCGCGACCTCGCCGGTCTCGCCGGGCTTCGCGGCGCGGACGTTCCCGTCCTGCTCGCGGACGATCAGCTCGACGATCATCGTCTCCATCGACGTGTGCATGCCGTCGCGCGCTTCACACTCCGAGCCGATCAGCATCACCTCGCGGCAGCCATAGGTCTCGAACGCGGGCCCGAACGCCTGCGTGATCGCATCGCGGTCGTGCGGCCACAGCCGCTCGGCGCCCACGAGCACCGGGACGTCATCCCAGTCGCGCAGCTTCTTCTCGTTCACGAACCGCGCGAGCGCCGCGGCGCCGGCCGCGTACGCGACCATCACCTGCGGTCGGAACTTGCGGAGCTGCGCGACGGCGTCGAACAGGGCATCGTCACCGCGCGGCGTGCAGTCGACGTAGAGATCGCGCTTGAACATGCGATCGATCAGCACCTTCTGGCGCTTGACCCAGCTGTCCGACGCGGGCCCCGCACCCCAGTAGTGCATCGCGCGCATGCCGATGCGGTAGCCGCCCCAGCCATATCCACGCCAGCGTGTGGCATCGCGCCAGTGCCGCGACTCGGCGTTGTAGCGGACCACGACGGGTTGACCGGTGGTGCCGCTGGTCGACTTGGTGATGACCCCGAGCGGAGGCGCGGACGAGGTCCGCGACTCTAACGACAGCCTCACGGTGTCCCGATCGAGCAGAGGGAGCTGCAGCAGCGCCTCCGGTGAATCGAAGTCCTCCGGCCGCATTCCCCGGTCGTCCAGGAGCTCGCGGTAGAAGCTCGTATGGGCGTACGCGTGACGGAGCAGCCGACGAAGAAAGCCGGTCTGAAGGTCGCGGAGCTGGTCGCGTGACCAGCGTTCGGTCCCTATCAGATATCTCAGCAGCGGAACGGTCGGCCGACCACGCGCGGCCTCGAACGCCGGGAACAGCGCCTTCTCGAGCAGTGGTCCGTAGAGATCCATCACCAGGGTTTCGAACTACCATGCACTGCCCGTGCTCGACCGTCTTCGCAAAAAGAATCTTCACTACTGGCTGAAGGACTACGCCCGGCACCTGATCCGGCGTGCGCGGACGTCACAGCTGCGCGGTCCGGGGCACGTCTTGTTCGCGCTGTGCGACCACTACGAGCCGCTGTGGGGAGCCGCTCCGGACCCGATCGGAGTCGCTCGGGTCGATGCATGGGCCGAGCGCTATCCGGCGCTCGGCGAGTTCCGCGACGCGAACGGCCGCCCACCGCGCCACGGCTGGTTCTTCCCCGGCGAAGAATATCGCCCGCACTTCCTCGATCAGCTCGCAGGCCTCGCGCGCGCCGGGTTCGGCGAGGTGGAGTTCCATCTCCATCACGACGGCGACACGTCGCGCTCCCTCGCGCCACGGATCGCCCAGCACCTGGAGACGTTCGCCGAGCACGGCCATCTGTCGCGCGATGCAGCTGGCCGCTATCGGTGGGCGTTCATCCATGGCAACTGGTCGCTCGCGAACGGGCGCCCCGATGGCAAGTGGTGTGGCGTCGACGACGAGCTCCCGATGCTCCACGACCTCGGCTGCTACGTCGACCTCACGTTCCCCTCGGCTCCCGATCCGTGTCAGCCCGACAAGGTCAACCAGATCTACTGGCCCGTCGGAGATCTGACGAAGGCGCGCTGCTACGAGCACGGCGAACGGGCGAAGGTCGGCGCACACTACGACGACCGCCTCCTGATGATCACCGGCCCGCTGGCGATGGCCCGCAAGGGCGCCGGCATCCGGATCGAGAATGGCGCGATCACGGGCGACGATCCGCCAAGCGCCGCGCGCGTGAAGACCTGGCTCGATCAGCAGATCCACATCGACGGCCGCCCCGAGTGGGTGTTCGTCAAGGTCCACACCCACGGTGCGATCGAGAAGACCGCGGACTCGCTCCTCGGCGCGGGCGGACGCGCGCTGCACACGGCGCTGCGGGAGCAGACCCGAGCCCGCGGCGACAAGCTCCACTACGTGACCGCGCGCGAGATGTACAACGTCGCGCGCGCCGCGATGGACGGCAAGCACGGCGATCCGAGCGGCTACTTCGACTACCTCGTCCCACCGCCGCCGATCGCGTCCTAACCCGGTGTGACTCCGGTGGTGACGAACCTCGATCACCGACGAGCGGCCGCGTGATACGATCGCAGTGCGTGTCCAGGGCGTTCCACACTCCGCTGGTCGGCCTCGCCGTTGTCGCGGCGTGTGGCTTCACGGGGAATCCCGGGCAAGGCGCGCCGGTCGTGGACTCGTCGATCGACGTGGCGATCGTGGATGCCGACGGCTGCCGGATCGCCGACCAGACGGAGTGCGTCGGCGAGGGCTCGAAGCTCCGGGTGTGCAAGGAGGCGGGCAAGCTCCCGATGGACTTCGACTGCGACTGGGGCTGCAGCACGAACGGCATCCACCACTGCGCGAAGCTGGTCCCGGCAGGCGGCTTTCTGCTCCCGACCGATCTCGATCCGGGCTCCGGCCCGCAGGACGTCACGCTCGCGGACGGCGACTACGAGCTGAACGGGTTGACCGGCGAGATCACGCCGAACGTGCGTGGCCCGGGCATGAACGTGCTCAGCGGGATCGACTTCCAGGTCCGCGCGGGCAAGGTGGGCGTGTTCAAGTTCGCGAAGCTGACGCTCGGCACCGGCACGATCAAGGTGATCGGAACGAACGCGGTCGCGCTGGTCTCGCTCTCGACGATGAACATCGCGGCAGAGATCGATCTGCAGGGCGATTGCCTGGCGCGCAACGCGGGACCCGGGGGCAGCGATGGCGGCGCCCGCGGAACCAACGGCTCCGGATCGGGCGGTGGCGGCCGCGGAGCTGGCGTGGACGACGGATGTTACGGCGGTGGCGGCGGTGCCAACGGCGGTAACGGCGGTCGTGGTGGCAATCCGTTGATCGACAACAAGGGCAACAAGTTCGGCACGGATCTGATCCCCACGCTCGTCGGCGGCAGCGGTGGCGGTGGCGGTGGCGCCTCCGCCGGCGCGGACGGCGGCGGGGGTGGCGGTGCGATCCAGTTGATCGCGCAGCGGCGCGTCACGATCACCGGCGGCATCAACGCGGGCGGCTGTGGCGGCAAGACGGCCGGGACGTGCGGCGGCGGCGGCGGCGCGGGCGGGACGATCCTGATCGAGGCGCCGGTGATCGACTTCTCGGGCAGCAAGCTCGCGACAAATGGCGGCGGTGGCGGCGGTGGCAACGACGGTCAGGCGGGGGAGCGTGCGTCGCTGTCGAACCAGAAGGCGAACGGCGGCGGCGGTGGGAAGTCGGGCTCGGCCAAGGGGGGCAACGGCGGCGACGGCGCGGACGACAACGCGGCGAACGGCTCGAGCGGCCAGTTGCAGAGCCGCTGTGGTGGTGGTGGCGGTGCGGTCGGACGCATGCGCTTCAACACGCTGTCGGGGACGATCGTGACCTCGGGGACGGTGCTGTTCAGCCCCCTGGTCTCGACGACCGGCGCGACGACCACGACGACACGCGGCATCGCCGTCACGCAGTGATCGACCCCTCCCCTCCTTCGTGGGGGGCCGGATCGCTGGTTTGTATCGGCGGTCACGGGCCGGCGACGGCCTGATCCCGGAGGAAATTACAGTGGTGCGGTTTCGGTCGATGTGGGCGTGATCCCGTCGACGATCGAGCGCTGGGTCGTCGCTGAATACGCCCGATGTATGCCCCCTGTCCCCTCCTGTACCCAGGTCTGGCTGGACCGGGGTGAAAGGTCTCTGTCAGCTCGGACTTAAATCCCGGGAATTCCTCGGGCATAATATCCTCGTGACCATTCCGGCGGGGACGCTGGTCCCTCGCGATGCCAGGGATTTCGGTAGCTATCAGCTGATCGCGAAGCTCGCGACTGGCGGGATGGCCGAGATCTTTTTGGCGCGACCCACCGGTCACGGTCATCAGGACGTCTTGGTCCTCAAGCGAATCCTTCCGCACCTCGCGGAGGACGAGCACTTCGTGACGATGTTCCGGGACGAAGCGGATCTCGCGAGTCAGCTCGTCCACAAGAACGTGTGCCAGGTGCACGCCTTCGGCGAGTACGCCGGCACCTGGTTCATCGCCATGGAGTACCTCCACGGCGTCCCGCTGTCGCGCATGATGACGCGGCTCTCGAAGGCCGGGAAGATGCTCGACATCCGCATGGTCGCGGGCATCATCATCCAGGCGTGCGAGGGCTTGCACTCGGCGCACGAGGCGCGTGGCCCCGACGGGCAATTGCTCAACGTCGTCCATCGCGACGTCTCCCCGCCGAACATCATGGTGTGCGGTGACGGCACCGTGAAGGTGCTCGACTTCGGCATCGCGAAGGCCCGCGGCGCGAATTCGCGCACGCGCACGGGCACCGTCAAGGGCAAGAACGCGTACATGAGCCCCGAGCAGATCCTCGGCAAGCCGCTCGACCGCCGCAGCGACGTGTTCGCGCTCGCGATCGTCATGTACGAGATGCTCGCGATCAAGCGGTTGTTCCATCGCGACTCGGACTTCCTGACGTTCAAGGCGATCACCGAGGAGCCGATTCCAGACATCCGCGAGCGGCGCCCCGATATTCCTCCCGGGATGCGCGCTGCGCTGATCCAGGCGATGGCGCGCGATCCGAACGGCCGGTTCGAGACGGCACAGGCGTTCGCGAACGCGCTCCGCAACTCGGTCGCGACCATCGGTGGTCCGGCGAGCGCGAACGATCTCGCACGCTTGCTGTTCACGGATTTCGGCGACGAGATGGCTGCGCGCGACGAGATCCTGAAGGCCGCCGACGAGCCCGCGCCGAATCCGCCGCCGCCGAAGGGACACTCGCAGGTCGTGCAGATGCCGCGGCCGACGCCGCCTCCCTTGCCGCCGGCCGCGCGCAGCGGCGAGCTCGGGGCGAGCGCGAATACGAACCGCCGCCAGCCGACGGGCCAGGTCGAGAACGTGCCGTCGATGATCGTCCATTCAGGCGGAACGGGCCGCACGGACCTCCTCACGCCTCCCACGCCGGCGACGCCGGCGGGTGTGATCGACCTCAGCGAGAAGATCTCGCCGCTCGACACCTGGATGGCGAACCCGGATACCGATCTGCTCCGCGGTCACCGCATGCGCGGCATCCGCAACGTGGTCATCGGCATCGTCGTCCTTGGCGCTCTGGTCGCGGGTGGCGTGTTCGCCCTGTCGAGGGACAGCGGTGATGGATCGAACTCGACCTCCGTGCCGCCCGATGCAGCGGTGAAGCACGTGCCGGTGGTGGCGCCCGACGCCGGGATCTCGAAGGACGACATCTACGCGATCTCGCGGTTCGGCTACATCACGATCACGTCGAACCAGAAGACCACGATCTACGTCGACGGCAAGAACATCGGCGAGACGCCGATGACGCGCCTGCCGCTCGCGCCCGGGCCGAAGAAGATCAAGGCCATCGGACCGAAGAAGAACCAGAAGAAGGAGTTCCAGACGGTGATCCTCGGCGGCCAGGACGCCGATCCGATCGACATCGAGTGGTGACCGGGCTCGGGCTCGGGCTCGCGCTGGGCGCGATCACCGGGATGCCGCTGGGCGTCGTCAACGTCGCGATCGTGGACGCCGCACTCTCACGCGCGCGCAGCCACGCCCTCGGCCTCGCGCTCGGTGGCGCCACCGCGGATTCCGTGCACGCCGCACTGGCGGTCCTCGGCATCGGCCGGCTCGTCACCGCGCATCCCGAGTGGCTGCGCGTCCTCGCGGTCGCCCTCGCGATCGTGATGCTGAGCTACGCGGTCTACGCGTGGAGGAAGCACCATGTCGCGAAGCAGGTCAGCGGCGGCAGCGTGGCGAAAGGCTTCGCCGCGGGCCTCGCGCTCACGTTGCCGAACCCCGGCGCGCTCGGCGGCTGGGCAGCGATCGCGGCAGCTCTGTGGCCGGCACCGACGACGGAGGATGCGATCGCGTTCGCCGTCGGGGTCGGCATCGGCTCGGCCGCGTGGTTCACCGTCCTCGGCCGGCTGGTCGGGCGGATCCGACCGGACCATCCAGCGCTGCGCGTCGTGCCACGGATCGCGCTGGTGCTGTTCGTCGGGATCGCCGTCGTCGGGATCGTGCGCGCGTTCAGCTAGGACAGAGGCGCAGGACGGATGCTGGTGATATGCAGGCTCGCCTCGGCGCTCGTCACGATCGAGACGCGATCACCCTCGTGAAACCGCGGCACGAGCTCGGCAGGCCCCTGGAACATCAGGTCGGCAAGATTCACGACGTCGAGGTCTTCGCCCTCTTCATCCTGCGCGCGCTCGATATCGAGCGAGATCTTCGCGACCTGGCGCGACGTCACGTTCTGGAACTTCGTGGTCGTCGTGTGCAGCTCGATGCTGCGGATGGTTCCCACCACCCGCATGCCGTCATCGCTGCCCATGGCAGCCAGCATACACCCGTGATGTAGCGATCAGCGCCTGGGGCGCGCGGGAGCGCCGCCGACCAGGATCCCGTTCATCGCGCGCGCCGCGTACATCGCACCTCCGGCGCCCGCCACGACATCGTGCTCGGCGTCCTGCGCTTCCACCACTTCGTCGCCGGCGACGTACGTCCGCCCCGTCCGACGATCCGTCAGCGTGCCCTCGAGAATCACCGACACCTCCTCACCTGCGTGCGTGTGGAGCGGGAAGGCGGCGTTGGGAGCGAGGCGAACGAAGCCACAGTCGGCCATGGCCATGGCCGGACCACCGTCGAAGTGGACGAGATCGAGGCCGGGTGCACCGGGCTCCCACGATGCCGGGCGCTCGATCAGGCCGAGGAGCTCGCGCGCGCGATCGATGGTGACGTCGAACAACGACGCCATGCGCTGAGAGAAGCTCTCGTGCCGACCGCCCCCGAGCGAGGCCATCAAGCGCGCGTGTACGGCGCCCGTGGGCGCGACGGGTGCGACCATGCCCTCCGCGGTTCGCTGGTAGGCAGCAAGCTCTGCGGCGAGCGCGGGATCGCCCGCGACGGCACGCTCTACGACCTGGGCCTCGTCAGCTTCGAGGATGCCGAGGGCGTAGAGGGGTAGCAGCTCGCGAATATCCGACATCATGACGCAGCTCCTGGACCCCGAACGAGCTCGGTCCTCAGCCGATCCAGACCCGCTGCGAGCCGTGACTTCACGGTCCCGATCGGGATCGAGATCCGCTCCGAGATCTCGGAACACGACAGCCCTTCGAAGTACGCGAGCTCCAGGACACGACGCTGGTCGGTCCCGAGGTCCGCGAGGGCCGCGCGGACGCGGCCGTGGTCGGGGCTGGCTGTAACCGAATCGTCGACAAGCGTATCCAGCCCCGAGTCCCCGGCATTGCGGGAGACGCGCGCGGACTTTTGCAGGTCGAGAGCTCGAGAGCGCATACGGATAGCCAACCAGGTACGAACCCGACCGCGCTTCGGATCGAAGGTTTTCGCTGCTCTCCAGGCCTCCAGAAACACGTCGTGTAGGAGATCCTCCGCCTCGCGACGGTCGCGGACGATACGTACGGCCAAGCCGAGCAGGATCGAGCAGTGGCGCTGGTAGAGCTGCGACATCGCCTGACGGTCGCCCTCGGCCATCTTTGCCACGAGCTCGGCGTCGAGCTCGGCGTCGTCGACGGGATCCCCGGCCACGACCGGACCCTAGCATGGGTGGGTCTCCCATTGCTCTCGATGGCCCGGGCGTGTCTCGGCGAGCCTGGCCGTGCTAGATAGCGGTCCCCGTGCTGTCCACCCTACGCGAGGCGATCCGCGCAGCGGCCACGGACCGTACGTGGTCGCAGGGGGTGACGCTGGCGCGCGATGGGCGGGTCACGGGTCGCACCCGCACCGATGACGAGCGCACGTTCGAAGTCCGCGTGCCCGGCCGCCCGACCCCGTTCGAGGCCGTGCTCAACACGAAGCACGGCGAATGGGAGTGCAGCTGTACGAGCCGCGAGCCGGTGTGCTCGCACGTGGTCGCCAGCGTGCTCGCCTCCGAGCAGGCCGATGGCGATCTGCCGCGGTCCGCGTTGACGGGTGCGCAACTCCGCTACCAGCTCTCGCCCGACCCGGGCGGCGTGCTGGTGCGGCGCTTGCTCGTGCGTGCGGATCGCACCGAGCCGCTCGAGGGCTCGCTGCTGTCGCTGATCGGAACCGGCAAGGCGGCGCACATCGCGACCATCGAGGCGGATCTCACCGCGGACCGGCTGCTGACGGCGCGCAAGGGGCCGCTGACGGGAGAGCGACTCGATCGGCTGCTGGCAGTGCTCGCGGATGCGCGCGACGTGACGTGGAAGGACGAGACCGTCACGACCAGTGGAGATCCCGTGATGCCGCGGGCGATCATCGAGGATGAACGCGGTGGCGTGCGGGTGCGGATCGAGGCCGATCGCGGCGTGCGGGAGGTCGTGGCGCTCGGGGTGGTGCGGACCACGGACAACGTGCTGCGTCCCGTGGGGGCGATCGACCTGACGGGAGCTCGGCTCGAGAAGCTGCCGCAGGTGTTCGACGTGCCGCGTTCCGCGTTCCCCGAGCTGATCGGCAAGACCCTGCCCGCGCTCGCGGCGCGCATCGATGTCGACGTGCGGTCGAACAACCTGCCGCAGATGGGCAAGCGCGAGCAACCGCGGATGTCGTTCGACGTCGTTCAGGAGAGCGACCGCCTCGTCGTGTTCCCGACGCTGGTCTACGGCGATCCGCCGCGCGCCCGGGTCGATGGCACCACGCTCGTGCACATCGACGGTGCGCTGCCGATCCGGGACCACGATACCGAGCGGCGCCTGACGCATCGGCTGCGCGACGAGCTCAACCTCGTGCCGGGGCGGCGCGTCGAGCTATCGGGGCGCGAGGCGTTCGCGATGCACAACCTGCTCGCCGGGTGGTTCCGGACCGACGCCAAGTCCGCGAACGCGACCAAGGCCGTGCAGCTCGAGGCCTCGATCACGATCGATGGTAGCCGGCTCGACGTCGACCTCTCCGGCGGCGGCCGGAGCGCCTCCGTGATCGCCGCCCTCCGCGCGTGGCAGGCCGGCGTGGACCTCGTGCCGCTCGAGGGCGGTGGCTGGGGCCGCGTGCCGATGTCGTGGTTCGACAAGCACGGCGAGCGCGTCGCCGATCTGCTCGCGTCCCGCGGCGACGACCGCAAGGTCCCGATGTATGCCCTGCCCGATCTCGCGAAGCTCGCCGCCGATCTCGACGAGCCGCCGCCCCCCGAGCTCGATCGCCTCAAGCCGCTCCTCGATGGCTTCCGCGGCATCCCCGTGGTCGCCGCGGCCGGTGGCTTCACCGGCGAGCTCCGCCCGTACCAGCAGCGCGGCCTCGACTGGCTCGCGTTCTGTCGCACCGCGGGCCTCGGGTGCGTGCTCGCCGACGACATGGGCCTCGGCAAGACCATCCAGGCGCTCGCCGCGCTGCCGGCCAAGGGCAAGGCGAAGACGCTCGTCGTGTCGCCGACGAGCGTGCTGTTCAACTGGCTCGCAGAGACCCGCAAGTTCCGCCCCGATCTCGCGATCAGCACCTACCACGGTTCGCGGCGTGCCCTCGACACCTCCGCGGACGTCGTGCTCACGAGCTATCCGATCCTGCGCAACGACATCGACGTGTTCGGCTCGCTGACCTGGGACATCGTGATCCTCGACGAGTCGCAGACCATCAAGAACCCCGACTCGCAGGTCGCGCGCGCCGCCTACAAGCTCAAGGCCACGTGGCGCGTCACCCTCTCCGGTACGCCGATCGAGAACCGGCTCGACGAGCTGTGGAGCCAGCTCCACTTCACGAACCCAGGTCTCCTCGGCGGGCGAGCGGACTTCGCGGACCGCTGGGCCGAGCCAATCATGCAAGGCGATGGTGGCGCCGCCGCGCGCCTCCGCGAGCGCATCCGACCGTTCGTGCTGCGGCGCATGAAGTCCGAGGTCGCACGCGAGCTCCCGCCGCGCACCGAGGCCGTGATGTACGTCGAGCTCGACGACCACGAACGCCTCACCTACGACACGATCCGCGCGGCCACGCAGCGCGAGATCGTCGCGATGCTCGAGGCCGGCGGCGGCGTGATGGCCGCGCTCGAGGCGCTGCTCCGCCTGCGCCAGGCCGCGTGCCACACGGCGCTGCTGCCAGGCCCGCTCCGCAAGGGCGCGCCGCCCGAGAGCTCGTCGAAGCTCGAGCGGCTGATCGAGGCCCTGCAGGACGCCGCGGCCGACGGCCACCGCTCGCTCGTGTTCTCGCAGTGGACCTCGCTCCTCGATCTCATCGAGCCGCACCTCAACAAGGGCGGCATCGGCTTCGTTCGCCTCGACGGCTCCACCACCGATCGCGCCTCCGTCGTCAACGCGTTCCAGGCCGCCGACGGCCCGCCCGTCATGCTCCTCTCGCTCAAGGCCGGCGGCACCGGCCTCAACCTCACCGCCGCGGACCACGTGTTCCTCGTCGACCCGTGGTGGAACCCCGCCGTCGAGGACCAGGCCGCCGACCGGGCGCACCGCATCGGCCAGGACAAGCCGGTCATGGTCTATCGGATGGTCGCGCGTGACACCGTCGAGGAGCGGATTCTCGAGCTGCAGGCGCGCAAGCGCGCGCTCGCCAACGCCGCGCTCTCCGAGGCAGGTGGCGCGGCGGCGATCACGCGCGACGATCTGCTCCAGCTGCTGTCATAGCCCCGGCGCTCTCCCGGGCTAAGTCATCGCCGCTTGATGTCGTGCTTGTCGAGGAGGCGCGACAAGGCGAACCGGGAGATCCCCAGCGCGCGAGCCGCGACGTTCTGTTTGCCTCCCGCATCGAGCAGAGCGTCGAGAATGGCCTGGCGCTCCACGCTGGCGACCCGGCGCCGCATGTCGTTCACGTGCCCGGCCTCCGCGGGCGCGGCCATGACCACACGCTCCGGGAGGTGCTCGACCTCGATGCGCGGGCCGCCGAGGACGAGCGCGCGCTCGATCGCGTTGCGGAGCTCGCGAACGTTCCCTGGCCAGTCGTAGGCCTCGAGCAGCCGGAGCGCGGCGGGATCGAACGTCACCTTGCGCTTCGTGAACAGCTCGGCGGCGAACCGCGCCGCGAGGGGCGCGATCTCGGCGCGTCGATCACGGAGCGGCGGGATCGGAATCGCGAACGCGCTGATCCGGAAGAACAGATCGGCGCGAAAGCGGTCGCGCTTCACCTCGGCTTCGAGATCGTGGTGGGTCGCGCAGATCACGCGAACGTCGATCGCGGTCTCGTTCACCGCTCCCACGCGCAAGAACCTGCGCTGCTCGAGCACCCGCAGCAGCTTCGCCTGTGCCGCCGGAGGGAGCTCACCGATGCCGTCGAGGAACAGCGTGCCCGTGTGCGCCCGTTCGAGCTGGCCCGGCTTGTCGGCGATCGCACCCGTGAACGCGCCCTTGATGTGGCCGAACAGCTCCGATTCGAGGAGCGCTTCGGGCAGCGCGCCGCAGTCGAGGCGGACGAAGGGTCCCTTCGCGCGCGGACTGTGCGCATGGATCGCTTCGGCGACGACGTCCTTGCCGACCCCGGACTCGCCGCAGAGCAGCACCGTGATCGGGGATGGAGCGACCCGCTCGACCATCGACATCACGTGCTGCATCTTCGGATCGACCACGATGATCGTCGACTCGCGCATCTGGTTGGCCGGCCGATCCGGGACGCCATGGAGGCGCGCGCGCGCGTGACCGATCATCTCGCCGGCGGAGGTCTGATCGGTCGGAAATGCCACGCTACCGCACTCGACGTGGACGCCATCGGGCGCGGCACGCACGCGGCCGAGCACACTGTCGATCGCCGGCCGATCGGCCTCGGGCAGGAGGAGCGCCAGCTCGTCGCCGCCGTAGTCGGCGAGCAGATCCATACGGCGCAGCGAGCGGACGATCGCCTGGACGTGCGCATCCACGAGCTCGCCCGGTCCGGTGACCCGCAGCATGAGGAGGCCGAGGTGGCGGCCATATCGGCGGGCTCGCTCCGTCTCGATCTCGAGCCGATCCTCGAGCTCGGAGACGGTCGCGAGGGGTCGCTGGCCGCGCGCCGCGCTCGTCGCGGCGAGGACCGCGGTGACCGTGCCGAGCGTGATCACATCGCCGGGGGCGAGGCGGCGTTGGCCGGTGATCGCCGCGCCGTTGACGAGCGTGCCGTTCATGCTGCCGAGATCTTCGACGAACACCTCGACACCGCGGCGCACGAACCTGGCGTGGCGACGCGAGACACCGTCGAAGTCGATCACGACGTCCGCGCCCGCGCTCCGGCCCACGACGAGCTCGCTCGGGTCCATCAGCGACACGAGGCGCGAGGTCGGTTGCGGCGCCGGCGTGGTCAGCATCAAGAACCAGTTGGCGGCGACCGCCGACGGAGTCGTCGGGCCGAACGGCAGCTCGTTCGTGGCGCGGAGCTCTCCGTTGATCGAGGGGGAACGCTTCACGAGTCGACGATACCCGTGGTCCGGCGGGAGGTGCGGTAACCGCACCTCCCGACCATCGATCACTGCACATCCGGGGACCGCTGGCGTCGCAACCTATCGAAACCACTGGCAGAGACGGCTGGCACGAACCTCGCTGGATGGTAGGTCATGCGCTTTCCAACCCTCTGTTCCCTCCTCCTTCCCCTGAGCATGGTCGCTGCCTGCTCCTCCTCGACCGAGTCCACGAAGGGCCAGATGATCACCTGCGACACCGATCCCGGCACCGGGGTCATCCTGGCGTGTCAGCCCGGTGGTGGTGGCGGCCCGAACACGTGCGTGGATGTCGACGAGGACGGTGACGGCGAGTGCAGCGACCACGACGACGACGGCACCACGGCCCGCCGCGGGGTCAGCGTGCCGCATGACGGCGATGGTGACGAAGACGCCGACTCCGATGACGACGGTGTCCCCGACAGCGAGGATTGCGACGAGCATCCGGGGGAGGATGGCGATGACGACGGAGGCGTCGACCTTCCCTACGACATCAAGATGTCGCTCGGCGCGACCTACTCGCCGATCGCCGATGCGTTCGCCGAGAAGGGTGCGCAGCCCGCCGCGGTCATCTCCGTCACCGGTGGCAGCTGGCGCATCACCGAGCTCCAGGCGGGCACGCCGTTCCAGATCGGCCCGGACGACTGCAACCACGCGGGCAACCGCGACGTCGGGCGCGATCGCGTGGTCGTCACCTGGGAGAACGCCGATGGTTCGCGCGACTCCGACCATCTCGATCTGCGCTACTGCGACTGAAGCCGCCTGCGTGCCGCGGCCTAGCTCGCCCGGCTAGGTCAGCGGTGACAGCCGCAGGATCTGCCCGTGGACGTCGCCGTTCGCCGGATCGACGGACGGATCGATGAACAACCGGGTGACGGCCGTGTTGCGCAGCCCGGTGAGGATCTCGTCGGACAGCAGGGCACCGGCGTCGAGGCCGATCGCGAACAGCTGCTCGTCGGTGCCCATCGCCTTCGCGAACGTCTCGGCGAGGGCGCCGGTCGAGAACAGGAATCCATAGGGCCGCCGGCACCACATGTCGCTGCCGTTGGACGTGAGGTACCAGATCCTCGGCGGCAACAGCTCGACGAGCTGAGCCATGGTGACGTCCTCGCTCATATCCGCGCACCCTGCCATAACATCGCCCCATGCCGCCATCCGCTGTGCCCCCTGGAGCACGCAAGGTCCACCAGCAAGGCAACACGTTCTACGTCATCGGGGATCAGCGTCAGCTCCTCCGCGACGCGTATCACACGTTCCTGAACCTCCCCTGGTCGGCCGCGCTGGCCCTGATCGCGATCGCGTTCTTCGTGTTCAACCTCGCGTTCGCACTGGTCTACATCCAGCTCGGCGGCATCGCGGGCGCCGATGGCTCGTTTGCGGACGCGCTGTCGTTCAGCGTCCAGACGATGGCGACCATCGGCTACGGGGTCATGCACCCGGAAAGCAACCCTGCGAACGGGGCGATGATCATAGAGTCGATGTTCGGCATCATCTTCACCGCGCTGGCCACCGGCCTGGTGTTCGCGAAGTTCTCGCGCCCGACGACACGGATCTCGTTCTCGCAGGACATGGTGATCACGAACTTCGAGGGGAAGCGCACGCTGATGTTCCGCATCGGCAACCGGCGCAGCAACGTGATCGTCGAGGCCCAGCTGCACGTCACCGCGATCCTCACCACGGTGACCGCCGAGGGCGAGACGTTCTACAAGGCGACCGATCTCCAGCTCGTGCGCGACCGTCAGGTCGGCATGACGCGCGGGTGGACGGTGATGCACGTGATCGACGAGGCCAGCCCGTTCCATGGCCTCACCGCGGATGACCTGGCGAAGGCCGAGGTCGAGGTCTACATCGCCCTCACCGGCATCGACAGCATCACCACGCAGACCGTTCACTCGATGCATCAGTACGCCGACGCGAAGATCCGCTTCGGCTACCGCTTCGCGGACACCTTGCAGGCGCTCCCCGACGGCAAGTTCCTGGTGGACCTCCGGAACTTCGACGTGATCGTGCCGGATACAACTCCGCGTGTTAGCGTCCGCGCATGAAGAGCCTCGCAGTCGCCCTCGTTCTCTTCGCCGCAGCGTGCGGGCCCGGCTCTCCCGGCGGACCGACGATGGGCAATCACATGGGCGGGGGCGGCGATGCCACGCCGCAGTCATCGTCGGTTGCCTCGGCCGAGATCCTGTCGCGCGAGCCGGTATCGAACAGCGCCGTCGTCAAGCACATCCTGATCTCGTGGAAGGACCTCGAGGACGCGTTCAGCGGCCATCAGGATGCACGAGCGCAGCAACGCACGAAGGCGGAGGCGGAGACGGAGGTCAAGTCGCTGATGGGCCAGCTCAAGGCCGGGGCGGACTTCGAGACGTTGATGAAGGCGAGCTCCGAGGACGTCGGCAGCGCGCAGAGCAACCGCCCCTTCACCGTGACGCCCGATGCGCAGCTCGTGATCGAGTTCCGCCAGCTCTCGCTGCGCCTCAACGTCGGCGAGGTCGGCGTCGTGCAGTCCGACTTCGGCTTTCACATCATCAAGCGCTATCCGAACTGAGCGGATCGCGCGGCGGGGATCAGAACGTGTGCGGGCGAGCGCGCTCGCACGCGATCCATTCGGAGAGCTGCCGGCGTTCCTCCTCGGTGGGCTGCGCGCAGTCCACGCTGAGCTTGCCGCCGGGCGTGCTCGGGCAGCGCCCCGGCGGCATGAAGTCGTTGCTCGCATCCGGCCCCACGCCAGTCTGCTCGTCGATGTGATCCGGCGTCTGCAGGACCCCGAGCAGCGAGTCGAAGTCGTGATAGATCGGCGCGCCGTTGCGCTGCGAGCGCGGGATGTCCTTCGCGTGACACCACGTGCAGTACTTCTCCATGAACGGCTTGCCGAAGTTCTCGTAGGTCAGCGTTCCGGGATCCGGATCGGGGCAAACCGTGCCGGTAGGTGTGGGCGTGCCGCCACAGGCGACGAGGAACACAATGAGGAGGAAGACGAGACGCATGGGTACTCCTAGAAATGCACCGCGGACTCGGCGAGCCCGCGAAGGATGAAGGGATCGCCGGTGAGTCCGGCCTGAACTTCGAACGCGGTCTCGATGCGAGCCTGTGACCAGATCACGCGCACCCCGCCACTGGCCCGATCGCGGCCGTCCCCGATGGGGATCCCGCCGCTCATCCGGACACCGACGTGGATCGCCGCACCCAGCGGTGCGTACGCGTTCGCCGTCCAGGTCAGCTCCTGCAGGTTCATCGGATCGACGATCGGCCACGATCCGTGATCGTGGTGCGCTTCGCCGCCGATCGCGCGGCTGTACCCCACGGAGCCGCCCAGCTGGAGGCGCAGGACGGATGCGCTCGCCCACATCGCAGGCATCACCATGGGGTGGCCCATGCCGAACCCCGCGTAGCGGTCACCCGTCGGCAGCGAGACCGGCAAGGCGACGCCGAACAGCGCGCGGCTGCTCTCGACCAGCGTCGCTTGGCCCGACACCACCACATCACTCACGCCGTACCGCGTGAGCCCATTCTCGACGAGCCGGTACGCCCCCATCCCCGCCGATGCGCCGAACCGACCGCGCGTCCAGCTGAGCGTCGGGAGCACGCCCTGGTAATCCCCGGCGTAGATCTCCGTGTCGTAGCGCGCCGCCACCAGGCCCACGCCCGCACCGAAGCTCGACACGGTCTCGACGGGATGGTGATGCCCCCCACCATGTTCGTGCTCGGCACGCACGGAGCCCGGGGCGAACACCCCGAGTGCGAGCGCAGCAGTGATCCAGGACACGCGTTTCATCGAGCCAACACCCCATCGTACGAGCCACAGCCGGCATGGGTTCACCCACACATGATCGACACCACGCCCCGATGGCGCGGCACCCTCGACGGCGACGTCTCCCGGGAGCTACGACGGAGCGTCGGGGCGAACGGGCGGCGGTGCGGCGTGCGGGGCGAGGCTGGCGTGGAACAGGGCGACCAGCTCCACCGCCGGGGCGGGGAGAGCGAAGTTCAAGGGAGCGGCGAACACGGGAAGCGTGGGGGCCACCGTGACCTGCGTGGTCTGGTGGCAAGCGCGCAGCTGCGGCTGCGTCGACTTGCCGTCGTGATCGGGGCAGTGGCACTTCGTCGGATCGGGGCAGCAGCACGACTGCTCGACGCTCACGGTGCGCAGCTGCGACACTGGCATGGCCAACGCGAGGACGAGCGCGACCATCGCGGTCGACAGCGCTGTCCATGCACGGCAGGCCACACCTGTTTGTAGGGCGTCACGCGGTCGGTGGCAACAGCCGCTTCCCGCTGCGTGCGACCGAACGCCGTAACATGCGCAGGTGAACGTGATCTTTGGTGCAGATCACGGCGCTGATCACGCCGCCTGCGACGTGGACGAGGAAGGACACATACGTCAAGTGCAGGAGGGCGAACCCCAGCGCGGCCCACACGATGAAGTCGCGGCGGACCATGTTCGGAGCGAACTCGACGATCTGCTTGATCACGGGCGGTAGCGGCTTCTCGCGCACCACCTTCTTCGGCGGCACGGGGACGATGCGAACCGCGTCGTC
>JAYVLW010000673.1:0-3068 GCA_043759315.1 Myxococcales bacterium | reverse complement strand
GGCATCGACGAGAGCGCGATGAGCGGCCTGAAGGACATGTTCGGCGCGTTCGGCCGCAAGACGAAGCGGCAGAAGCTCAAGGTGCCGCAAGCGTGGCGCGCGCTGACCGAGCAGGAGGTCGACAAGCTGATCGATCACGAGGCCGCCACCCGCGAGGCAGTGCGCCGCGCCGAGAACGCGGGCATCGTGTTCATCGACGAGATCGACAAGATCGCGACGAGCCGCGAGCGCGCGGGCGCCGATGTCTCGCGCGAGGGCGTGCAGCGCGATCTGCTGCCGATCGTCGAGGGCTCGACGGTGACCACGAAGTACGGACCGGTGAAGACCGACCACGTGCTGTTCATCGCCGCCGGCGCCTTTCACATGAGCAAGCCGAGCGACCTGATCCCCGAGATGCAGGGCCGGTTCCCGATCCGCGTCGAGCTGCACCCGCTGCTCGCCGAGGACTTCGTGCGGATCCTCACCGAGCCGCAGAACGCCCTGACGCGGCAGTACGCGGCGCTGCTCCAGACCGAAGGCGTGACCATCGAGTGGACGCCCGAGGCCGTGAAGGAGCTCGCCGAGATCGCCGCGGACGTCAACCGCCGCACCAACGACATCGGCGCGCGCCGCCTGCACACGGTGCTCGAGCGGCTGCTCGACGATCTGCTCTACAACGCACCCGACATCGGCGCGCAGACGATTCCGATCACGCCGGCGTACGTGCGCGAGCGGCTCGGCGCCCTCGTCGCGGACGAGGACCTGACGCGCTACATCCTGTAGCTGCGAGGTGGTAAGAACCGAGGATGACGCAGGCAGAGCTCCTCGCCCTCGCTGACCAGGTCTTCATCAAGAACTATCGCCAGCAGCCGATCGTGCTCGAGCGCGGCAAGGGCTGCGAGGTCTGGGACAAGGCGGGCACGCGCTACCTCGACATGACCGCGGGGATCGCGGTGTGCGGCCTCGGCCACGGCCACCCTGTGTTCACGGCGCGGGTCACCGAGCAGCTCGGGCGGCTCGTCCACGTCTCGAACCTCTACTGGAACGAGCAACAGATCCTCGCCGCGAAGGCGATCGTCGATCGCTCGTTCGCGGATCGCGTGTTCTTCTGCAACTCCGGCGCGGAGGCGAACGAGGGCGCGCTCAAGCTCGCGCGGCGCTACCAGGCGGTGGTCGCGAACGCGCCCGAGCGCACCACGATCGTGTCGACGAACGGCAGCTTCCACGGCCGCTCGTTCGCGACGGTCTCGATCACCGGGCAGCCGAAGTACCGCGAGGGCTTCGGTCCGCTCGTCGGCCCCGTGGAGTTCATCGACTACGGCGACCTCGCCCAGGCGGAGACCGCGCTCCGCGGCAAGACCGCGTGCTGCATCATCCTCGAGCCGATCCAGGCCGAGGGTGGCATCGTCGTCCCGCCGGCGGGCTACCTCGCCGGCCTGCGCAAGCTGTGCGACGCGACCGGGACGATCCTGATCTTCGACGAGGTGCAGACGGGCGTGGGCCGGACCGGCAAGTGGTTCGGGCACCAGCACGACGACGTTGCGCCGGATGTGATGACGCTCGCGAAGGGCCTCGGCGGCGGCGTGCCGATCGGCGCGGTCGCGTGCAGCGAGAAGGCCGCGGCGGGTCTCGCCGTGGCGCCCGGCGGCGCCGTGCCTCATGCGTCCACGTTCGGAGGTAACGCGCTCGCGTGCGCCGCGGCGAACGCGGTGTTCGACATCATCGAACAGGACAAGCTGCTCGCCAAGGTCGCCGACTCCGGCGAGTACCTCGGTGGCAAGCTCGCCGCGCTGACGAGCGATTTCCCGGGTCACGTGCTCGAGGCGCGTGGCCGCGGCCTGCTGCGCGGGATCGCGGTCTCGGGCCAGCCCGCGCAGATCACGGGCAAGTGCCGGGAGCGCGGGGTGTTGCTCTCGGTGGCCGGCGCGAACGTGATCCGGTTCGCGCCGCCGTACGTCGTCGAGCGCGCGCAGCTCGACGAGGCGGTCGGGATCCTCCGCGCCGTGATCGCCGACGGAGCGGGGAAGTAGATGCCGCGCGGGTTTCTGACCCTCGCCGATATCTCGGTCGCCGACTGGCCGGCGGTGTGGGATCGCACGCGCGCGCTCGAGACGGATCGGATCGCGAAGACGTTCGCGAACAAGACGATCGCGCTCGTGTTCGAGAAGAACTCGACCCGCACGCGCGTGTCGTTCGAGGTCGCCGCGTACGAGCTCGGCGGTCACGCGGTGGTGTTGACCAGCGACGGTAGCCAGATCGCGCGCGGCGAGCCCGCCGAGGACACCGCGCGGGTGCTCGCGAGCTACTGCTCGGCGATCATGATCCGCACGTTCGGGCAGGATCGCGTCGCCGCGTTCGCGAAGGCGTCGAGCGTGCCGGTGATCAACGGGCTCTCCGATCAGCACCACCCCTGTCAGGTCGCGACCGACCTCTACACGGTGCGCGAGCACTTCGGGCGCATCGATGGTCTGCGCTACGCGTGGATCGGCGACGGCAACAACATGGCGAACTCGTGGCTCGAGGCCGCGGGCATGTTCGGGCTCGACCTCCGGCTCGCGTGCCCCGAGGGCTTCGCGCCCCATCCCGACTTCGTCAACGCGGCCCGTGCGGCGCAGGCAGCGCTCGGCAAGGGCTCGATCCTTGTCACCACCGACCCGCGCGAAGCCGCGACCGGAGCGCACGTCCTCAACACCGACGTCTGGGTCTCGATGGGGCAGACCGACGAGGCATCGCGCCGAGCCGCGTTCAAGGGTTACTGCATCGATCCGGCGATCCTCACGATCGCGGCGCGCGATGCGATCGTGCTGCACTGCCTGCCCGCGCATCGCGGCGAGGAGATCACGGGCGACGTGCTCGATGGTCCACAGTCGCTGGCCTGGAAGCAGGCGGAGAATCGGCTGCACGTGGCCAAGGCGATCCTCGAATACGTCATGCGGTGAACGGTGGTAGGCTCGAAACCGTGAGCACGGTGCCGGCGGACATTGCCGGGCTTGGACTGACCCTGAGCTTCAGGGAGGTCGGTCCAAGCCCGGCAATGTCCGCCGGCACCGTGCTCACGGTTTCGAGCCTACCACCGTTCACCGCATGAC
>JAYVLW010000672.1:0-6435 GCA_043759315.1 Myxococcales bacterium | reverse complement strand
CGCGCATGAGCGACGTGTATCGGACCTCCGGGTTCATGTGCCCGAGCTGCGAGCGCTCGCCCTTGCGCGAGTTCTCGCAGCGCCTCGTCTGCGACGAGTGCAACGGCATGCTGATCGAGGACGACGACTTTGCCGCATCGATCCACGAGCTCGATGGCGGGACAGCTCCCCTCGCGATCACCGACGCCCAGCGGAGCGCGCAGGCGTGCCCGAAGTGCACGCGGGAGATGACCTCGTGTCATCTCGCGGTCGGCGATCTGAAGCTCAAGGGCACGTTCATGCGCTGCGACCGCGACGGCGTGTGGTTCCCGCGCGATGCGATGACCGCGGCGTTCGCGCGCGCGAGCCGCAGCGTGGCGGGCCGCGGAACGGGCGGCTCGGCAAACGGCTTTCTCGGCGTGCCCGGAGGTGGCAGCGCCGGGGGCATGCAAGGCGCGATGGGCTCGGTGACCGCCGCGTTCGGCAGCGGGCCGGCGTCGGGGCGGCTCGCCATCGGCCAGTGGCGGGATCACCGACCGCGCGTCCACACGCTGTTCGTCAGCGCGCACAAGGACAAGGCGCTCGGCTGCCCGGTGTGCAAGGAGACCAAGCTGGCGTTCATCGGCGATCGCTGGGCCTGCGCGACGTGCGCCGGCTGCTTCGTCGAAGACGCGGCGCTGGCAGCGATGGTCATGGAGATGACGAACGCGCCGTGGGACGTACCGCCGATGACCGGGGCGGGATCGGATCGAATGTGCCCGGTGTGCGCGGCCCCGATGACCGTCGAGGTCCTCGAGGCGGTGACCATCGATCGCTGCTCGCCGCACGGCGTGTGGTTCGACGAGACCGAGCTCCAGACCGCGCTGCATCACGCGAGCTCGCCACCGTCGGGCGTGGGAAGCTGGATCAAGCAGCTGTTCCATCGCCACGGCAAGGCCGAGTCCGCAGGGGGGTGAACAACGACGTTTCGAGACGAACCTTCGAAGCGCGTCGCGGTTCTCAGCTACCTGCGCGCCACGCGTCGCGGATCAGATCGATCCGCGCGCCCGTGATCGCGACGACGTCGAAGCGGGCGAGCGTGTAGCGCGGCCGCGCGATCGCCAGGTACATGCCAGCGATCCGGGTGACCTGGCGTTGCTTCGTGCGCGAGACCATCTCGGCGGCGTGGCCATGCGCGCAGGTAGCCCGGCTGCGCACTTCGACGAATACGAGGACACAGCCCTCGCGCGCGACGAGGTCGAGCTCGCCGGCGCTACAGCGCCAGTTGCGCGCGACGATCGAGTAGCCAGCAGCCTCGAGCGCTGCGGCCGCGCGGTCCTCGGCGGACGCGCCTGTCATAAGTGTTGTCGAGTCCACAGCCCACAGTCCTTCCCCTCCCTCAGTCAGAACCAGATCGACGGAGCGAACGCGCGTGTTACGCGGCCTTTTCCTTCTTGCGCGGCTTACGAACCTTCACCTTCTTCTCGACGGCCTCCGCGGGCGCGGCGGCGGGCGCGGCGGCCTCGGCGGCAGCGGCCTCGGCGTCGGCGATGGCGTCGGCCGCAACCTGCGACTCGTACTGCCCATCACGCTCCTTGATGCGCGCCGCCTTACCTGACAGATCGCGCAGGTAGTAGAGCTTCGCCTGGTGGACGCGACCGCGCTGGATCACTTCGACCTTGTCGATGTTCGGCGAGTTGTCGGGGAACACGCGCTCCACGCCAACGCCGTACGAGATCTTGCGAACGGTGAACGTGGACCGCGCGCCCTTCGAGACGCGGCGAATGCACACGCCTTCGAACGCCTGGAGGCGAGTCTTCTCGCCTTCGCGGATCTTCGCCCAGACCTTGATCGAATCGCCCGGGCGGAACTCGGGGAGTGGCGCCTGGCGATGTTGAGACTTGTTGATGCTGTCGAGGATTCGCTGGGCGCTCATGTTCATCATCCGGGAAAACGTCCGTAGGGACGCAGGGTTCTGCCAGAGATCACCCCTGGGCGTCAAGCCGGCCGCCCGAACAGTCGATCGAGGAGGATCGCTCCCGCGCTGCGAACCGAGAGATGGTTCCAGTCCGAAGCGCCCTCGATCGGTGCAAGCAGCCGAGATACAGAGGGAATCAGGTGGTCAGCCAGGCCCCAACCCGTGCCGAGCAAGATCAGGAGCGGTTCCGGGCGAAGTGACGCCTCGGCCGCCAGCTGGTCCGGAGTTCGGCGCTCGGCGCTCGGAAACGAGTCCGCGCGCGCGCTGGTCGCGACGACGAGCGGCGCGGTGCCGTACTCCGCGGTGAGCTCTGCGATCACGGTCTCGACCGTGTCCGCGGTGCGGATCAACGCCATCGCGCCTTCGCGCGAGCCCGTCGGCGGCGGGCGGCGCTTGAGCGAGCCCTGATCCTCGAGCCAGAGGTGCGCGATGTGCTCGGCCTTCTCTCGCTGTGACGTGATCGGCGTGACGATGTGATACGCGGCGAGGCCGTACGTCATGGTCGAGCGCGCGAGATCGTGGATGTCGAAGTTCGTCAGCGACGTGGTGACGAGCGCCCCCGTGCGATCGGTGACCGGATGGTGGACCAGCGTGAGGTGCGTGCGCTGCGCGAGCTGTGGCGGCAGCAGCTTCGCGTCGGCCTTCGTCGGGCGAAGCCGCGCGAACAGATCCGGGCGGCGCGCAGCCGTACGGGCGAGCGCTTGCTGCCGGCGCCACGCCGCGATCTTCGCGTGATTCCCGGATTGCAGGACCTCCGGGACTTCTCTGTCGCCGAGCTTCGCAGGCCGGGTGTAGTGCGGATACTCGAGCACGCCCGCGGAATGCGATTCCTCGTCGGCGGAGGTGGGCTCGCCCAGGACGCCCGGCACCAGCCGCGCACATGCATCGATGATCACGAGCGCGCCGAGCTCGCCGCCGGAGAGCACGTAATCGCCGAGGGAGATCTCCTCGTCGATCGCGGTCTCGATCACGCGCTCGTCGATGCCCTCGTAGCGGCCGCACACGAGCACGAGGTGCGGGAGCTGCGCGAGCTCGCGAACGCGTGCCTGGGTCAGTTGCGCCCCGGCGGGCGACAGGAGAATGCGGCGCGCGGGCGGGTCACCCGCGGCGGTCGCGATCGCGGCGAGGAGCGGCTCCGGCTTCATCACCATGCCCGGACCACCGCCGTACGGAGTGTCGTCGACGGTGCGGTGGCGATCGCTCGTGAAGTCGCGCGGGTTCACGGTGGCCACCGTGATGACGCCGGCCTCTCGCGCTCGACCGACGACGCCGGCGGTCAGCGCCGGCTCGATCAGCTCGGGTAGGATGGTGACGACGGTGAACCTCATGGCGTGGAGCGCGCGCGGGGATCGTCGCTGATCACGAGGCGCTGCTGCGAACAATCGGCGAGCCGTCGATCATCGCGGCGTGACCTTGTTCTCGGGCAGGCCTGCGGGTGGATCGATGGTGACGACACCGCCGGCGATATCGATGTTGGTGACGAACTGATCGACGAGCGGCAGCATGCGCTCGACCGCTCCGTCGTGGATGACGAGGAGATCCTGCGCGGAGCCCATCTCGACCGCGGCGATCGTGCCCCACTCGGTCCCATCGACGAGGACGACCTTGCAGCCAATCAGATCATCGAGCAAGACGTCGGCGTCGGACAGCTGGAGCGCCTCGCGATCGACCTCGACGACCTTGCCCTTCAGAAGCTCCGCGTCGTTCCGGGTCTCGACGCCCTCGAGGAGGACGATCCATCCGCGATGCGGCGTACCGCGCGCCTCGAGGATCCGGCGCGGGGCTCCCCCGACCCAGATCTCGGTGACGTCGCCGAGGACGTCGGACTCGGGATCGTGCGTGTGCACGACGACCTCACCGCGAATGCCATGGGCACGCGCGATACCGCCGATCTCGAGCCGCGGGTCCCCACGCATGTGGGCCCCGGGTTATTCGAGAATCTCGACCAGCGTCCGCTTGCGCGAGCGCGGGGCGCAGGCCTGGACGACCGTGCGCAGGGCGCGCGCGGTCTTGCCGCCACGGCCGATGACCTTGCCGAGGTCGACTTCCGCGACCTCGAGCTCGTACACGTTCGCCTGGCGCTCCTCGACGAGCTCCACACGGACCTCGTCGGGCTTGTCGACGAGATTCACCGCCATGTAGCGGATCAACTCTGCGACATCGGGCGAGACGGCCTGCGGGCGATTGCCGCCGCGGTCGTCGTCACGATCCTCGTCGTTGGTTTCTGGGTCGGCCATTTCAGGCCGGCTTCGCCGCCGCGCGGGCGGTGCGACGGATGATCGCGGCGAGCGTACCGCTCGGCTGCGCGCCAACCTTGACCCACTTGTCGAAGCGCTCGTTGTCGAGCTTGAGGGTCTTGGTGATCGGGTGATAGGTGCCCAGGAGCTCGATGAAGCGACCGTCGCGAGCGCAGCGCTTGTCAGCGGCAACGATCCGATAGAACGGAGACTTCTTCTTACCCTGACGTGAAAACCGAATCGCTACGGACATGGGATCCTTGGAGCTAAGAGCGCGGCAATCTACCCAGGCATCCCCCCCCTGTCAACGTGCTATATGGGCTCCCATGTCTCGCCGGCTTGGGCTCGTTGCCACGCTCGTGGCAACGGCTTGTTGCTCGAAATCCGAAGTAAAAGGCGGCGGGACGGCGGGGGGCCCCAACGGACCGGGGTTCACGTTGATCGCGCTGGCCGAGATGCGTGGTCAGATCGGACCGTGCGGCTGCACGACCGATCCGCTGGGCGACCTTTCGCGGACCGCCAAGCTGGTCGCGACGACCCGGGCGGCCGGGCCGGTGCTGGTGGTCGATGCGGGGTCCCTCCTCTACTCCAAGGCGCCGGTGCCGGATCACCTGGCCGCGCAGGAGGAGCTCAAGGCGGACCTCCTGGTCAAGACCTACAAGGACAAGCTCGGCATCGGGGCGATCGGGCTCGGGCCGGCGGACCTGCCCAAGGGCCCCGAGAGCATCCGGTTGCCGCGGCAGGCGGTGAACCTCCCGAAGGACGCGACGTATCCGGTGGAGGCCCCGCACATCATCGAGGTCGGCGGGACCAAGGTCGGCGTGTTCGGCGTGATCGCGCTCGATGCAGCGCCGAGCCTCAAGGTCTCGGATCCCAGGGAGGCGGGCACCGCGGCGATCGCGAAGCTGCGCGCTGATGGAGCACAGGTGGTGGTGGCGCTGGTGCAAGCGTCGTCGAAGAAAGATGCGGTGCAGCTCGTGCGCGAGTTGCCCGGCGTGGATGTCGCGGTCGCCGGGCTTGGCCTCGACGCGCCCGAGCCGGAACGCGTGGAGCCCGAGGCGACGAAGGTCGGCGACGCGTGGATGGTGATCCCCGCGAACCGGGGCCAGGTGATCTCGCGGCTGGAGATCGCGTATCGCGGGCCCGGCGCGTTCGTCGACGCTGGGGGCGCGGCGGCGGCGAAGGAGAAGATCGCGTACCTCGATGCGCAGATCGCGAAGCTCGCGGTCGATCTCAAGGCGATGGACGCCGATCCGGCGGCTGACAAGGCGTTCGTCAAGCAGAAGCACGACGAGCAGGCCGCGTATGTCCAGCAGCGCGCCGACCTCGTCGCGAATCCCGTCCGGAAGCCCGCGACGGGTAGCTACTTCACGCTCGAGCAGGTCAAGATCGGCAAGGCGCTCGCCTGCGACGTCGAGGTGCAAAGTCTGGTCACCGCGTACTTCCGCGCGGCCGGCGAGGTCAACGTGAAGGCCGCGACCGGGCGACCGCCGCCGGAGGCGAAGGGCAGCGCGACGTACGTCGGCAGCGAGACCTGCGATGACTGCCACTCCGATGAGGTGGCGTTCTGGAAGGGAACGAAACACGCGCACGCCTGGAAGACGCTCGTCGACCGCGGCCAGCAGTTCGACCTCGATTGCATCGGCTGCCACGTCACGGGCTACGAGAAGCCGGGCGGCTCGAACCTCGCGAACAACGACAAGCTGCGCGACGTGCAGTGCGAGACCTGCCACGGGCCCGCGTCGATCCACGTCGCGAAGGGTGGCGAGGAGCGACCGTTCGCGGTCGTGCGCGCACCCGCCGAGAACCTGTGCGCCACCCAGTGCCACACCAAGGAGCACTCCGACACGTTCCAGCACGACGCCTACATGCGCGACATCGTCGGGCCGGGACACGGCGCCGACGCACGCACCAAGCTCGGCGACGGCACCACCGGCGCAGCGTTGCGCAAGGCGGGCCTCGACAAGGCGGGACGGAGTCTGGGGGCCGGGTGCGTGCGCTGAGATCGGCATCGATCTTCGCGCTTGGCTGGTTGCTCGTGGTCGTGATCGCGGCGTGCTCGCACAGCGCGGCGCCGAAGCCCACCGCGACCGGCGGCGGGAAGCGGTCTCCGGCGGGTGTGCAGGACGGGATGGCGAGCTGGTACGGCGGAAGCCTGCACGGCGGTCCGACGGCGTCCGGTGAGCGGTTCGACAAGACCGCGATGACGGCGGCGCATCGCACGCTGCCGATGAATACGCGGGTGCGGGTGACGAGCAAGCG
>JAYVLW010000671.1:0-8955 GCA_043759315.1 Myxococcales bacterium | reverse complement strand
ACCGAACGACCGGGTCGCTGGATCGAAGATCGTGATCACGGGTTGCGGCCCGCCCGAGACGGCGACCCGCCCATCCGGCAGCGTGACCAGCGACGCACCCGCGAAGCCGTTCCCGCCGAGCACGTCGGAGACCGGGACCTCCGTGAACGTCGCCGTCGCCGGATCGTAGTACTCGGCGCTGCCGAGCCACGCGCCGCCATCGGAGCGGCCGCCGATGACCAGCACGCCATCGCCCGCGCGCGCGACCAGCGGACCCTTGCGGGCCACGTGCATGAACCCCGCGGCCTCGCAGAAGTCGCCCGGCGGGATCATGACGATCGGGACCTGTGCCTGGTTCTTCAGGTCGCCAAAGGCGAGCGGCATGGTCTTACCGATCGCACCGAACGTTCCGCCACCGATCGCGACCTCGACGCCGATCTGCTCCGTGGAGTCGGGGAAGTCGGAGAGGTCCAGGGTCTCGTCGAGGCCGACCGCGTGCGTGATCTCGCGATCGGCGGCGTAGGCGGTGACCCGGATCGCCGTCGCGTTCTTCGGTCGTCCGCACGAGAGCGGCAGCGCCACCGGCTCGAGTGTGACGCGCGCGGGATCGTCGCCGCACCCCACCGCCGGGACGAGGAATGGCGTCATCGCGACGAGGGCCCACCGAGCAGTCACAGCCCACATGATACATTCGCCGCGATGCCGGAGTTGCCGACGACGTTCGGCAAGTACTTCTTGACCGAGAAGCTGGCCACGGGCGGCATGGCCGAGATCTACCTCGCGAAGATCATGGGGCCCGGGGGCTTCGAGAAGCAGCTCGTCATCAAGCAGATCCACCCGAAGCTATCGGGGCAGCGCCACTTCGTCGACCTGTTCGTCGCCGAGGCGAAGACCCTCGTCACGCTGGCGCACGGCAACATCGTCCCGGTCTACGAGCTGGGCGTCGTCGACGACACGTACTTCATCGCGATGGAGTACATCGACGGGCCCACGCTGTATCGGCTGACGGAGATGCTCGCGCGCCGCGACGCGGTGATGGATCCGAACCTGGCCGCGTGGATCACGGCGCGCATCGTCGAGGGCCTCGACTACGCCCACCGCAAGGGCGAGGGCGTGATCCACCGCGATCTGTCGCCGCGCAACGTGATGCTGTCGCGAGACGGCGAGGTCAAGCTGGTCGACTTCGGCATCGCGGTCACGCTCGGGGATGCCGGCGAAGACGAGACCCAGTCCGCGCCCACCGGCTCGTTCCCGTACATGTCCCCCGAGCAGGTCCGCAAGGAACAGCTGAGCGGGCAGACGGACCTGTTCTCGGTCGGCGTGCTCGCGTGGGAGATGCTCGTCGGGCATCGGCTGTTCGCGCGCAACGATCCGGAGGCCACGCTGTTCGCGGTCACCGAGGAGGAGATCCCACGGCCGTCAGCCGAGAACCCCGACGTGCCGGCGAAGCTCGGCGAGATCGTGATGCGCGCGCTCGAGCGCGACAAGACCGCACGCTGGAACAGCGCCGGCGACATGCTCGCCGCGCTCAACCGCTATCTGTATGCGCTCGAAGACACGCCTGGCCCGCGTGATGTCGCCGCGCTCGTCGCGAAGTTCTGCCCGCCCGAGCTACGGCGCATGCCGACCCACGCCGATCCGTTCGAGCCCGAGCCCGGTGAGGACCCTGCGAGCCCGAGCGAGACGCAGCTGACGCCACCGCCCTCCCCGCCACTCGGTCCGCGCACCGCGGTGATCCCGCGCGATGGCTCGCAACCGCGCGGCAAGGCGCGACCGCTTCGCCAGAAGAGCTTCGCCACGCACGTCGACATGAAGGACATGCTCGAGCGCGCCACGCCGATGTTCGGCGTCGAGGCGATCGAGGACGATCCCGCGACCAACATCGAGGCACCGCCGCCGCCGACCACCACGGTCGCGCCGAAGCCGACACCACCCGCCGAGGGCCCCGATGCGACGATGAAGATCCGCACGGCACCGCCTGGCGACTCGGCCGCGCCGCCGAGCCAGAGCAGCCTGGTGCTCCTCGCGATCGGCGGCCTGGGGCTCGCGGTCGCCGCGGTCGTCGTGTTCTTCAAGCTGCGCGACCACGGCGGTCTCCAGCCCGATGCGCCGCCCAAGTTCGATGCGCCGTTCTACATGCTGCCCGATGCGAATGGTGTCGCCGTGACCGATGCCGCCGATCTGGCGGACGCACCGATCGCGAACGCGGATGCCGCGCCCGGCGGACCGGTCGACGCCGCTCCCGCCCCGCGCGATGCCACGACCGCGACCAGGGATGCGGGCGGGAGGCCGCTCGCCGATGCGGCCACCGATCCGAAACCAGACGCGAAGCTCGCACCGGCGGGGACCGGCACCGTCGAGATCGGTGCAGATCCGTGGGCCGACGTCATCGTCGACGGCACGAGGCGCGGCCGCGTACCGCCGGGGATGACGCTCACCCTGCCCGCGGGCAAGCACACCGTCGAGCTGATCTACGGCGGCGAGGATCCGCCCCGCACGAAGTCGTTCTCGATCGATCTCAAGCCGGGCGGGCGTGACACCGCGCCGTTCGCAGACTTCACGAGGCCCTGAGCCACTCAGGGCTGGTGGAAGTCCATCCCGTCGACGCCGACGATCGGCGGTGGGTCCGATCCCTGCAGGGCGAACACGGTGATCACGGTCCCGATCACGACGGCCGCGCCGACGCCGGTCCACAACCACGGGCTGCGGCACACCTTGCAGCGCCCATCGTTGGCCTTCCCCTCGCGTTCGCTCAGCACCGTCGGCGGATAGCGCAGGTCGCCAGTCTTCGCCGCATCCCACGCCGCACGCGCCGCCGCCACGACGCCCGAGCGATCGCCGTAGCCAAGCTCGACCACCGCGCTGCACCGTGCCGGCAACCCCGCACAGCGCTGCACCAGCAGCGTGGGTCCCCCGCGCCGCGTCGTCTCCACGACGAGCACGACCTCGTCGAGATCCGCGAACCGCAGCGTGGCATCCACGAGCTGCTGCGCCTCCTGCTCGCCGATCCCGAGCTCGGCTCCTCCGGCGACCCGGATCGCGGCGTCGTCGCGCTCGAGCACCACCTCCGCCGAGGTGGTGTCCGCAGGCAGGGCCTGCACGGTTGGCAGGTACATCGGCGTGCGCGCGACGATCAGGTGCTGGCCGCGGGTGATCTGGAGATCCAGCGGCGCGCGGCCGACGGGGCTCCCGTCGACCTGGATCTGCGCGCCGGAAGGTACGCTGGTGACATGCACGCGCCGCAGCGCCACCGGCGCGGAGCGGGCAGCATCCACCGCTTCGATCACCTCGGGTGTGAACTCCGCCTTCGTGATCGGCCGATCGGGATCGAGTGCGAGCGCGAGCGCGAACACCGCCTGCGACTCCGCGGTGCGCCCGACCGAGCCGAACACCACTCCGAGGCGCAGCGCTGCGTCGGCGTAGAGCTCGGCGCCACCGGGCAACCCCACCAGCGGCTCCGCGGCGGTCCGGGCGGCCACCAGCCGCGACGCGGCGGCGTCCACGGCGACGCGCTGGAACGCGCGCCAGCCCTCGTCGACCTGCTCGCGCACCTTGCGGAACGCGGCGAGCGTCTCCGTCGGCACCGCGCCTGCCATGATCGCCGCGCGCGCGTCGGTGACGGCATCTGGCACGATCCGCCCTGCCCGCCCGACCATCGCCTGCGCCATCGCCGCGGCCACCCCCGGGCGGTCCGTCTTGCTCACGGCGATCACACCCGCGCCGTCCGCTCCCGCCGCGCGCGGGATCGCGAGCACGGGAATCGCCAGCGCGCACGCGAGCAGCACCCTCACGCCGCCAGTATACTCGACGCATGTCGTTCCCCTGGCTGGACCGTACGCCTCCCCGCCCCGGCGGTGCAGATCGCCGCGCCGAGGTCGCCGCCGCGGAGCTCGCGAGCCGCGCCGGCCTGTATTACCGCCTCGGCTACACCGTGAAGGACGCCACGCAGCGCCTGATCGCCCGGGTCGTCTGGGAGTTCGAGACGACGCGCCCCGCCGCCCTCTCCGACGCCGCGATCGGCAAGATCGTCGCCGACACCTACGCTCGCCGCCCGGGCTGATGCGCCGGGCGGTCGCGTTGCTGGTCGGATGCGTGGCGTGCCAGCCACCCGGGGCAGGCACGCCGAACGCGACCGTTCCTGCACCGCCGATCCGCACGTTCACCCTCGCGGAGATCGTCGGGGGCTGGCGCTGGATGCTGCGCACACAGGAAGCCGGCACCACGCGCGTCGAGGACGAGCAGTGGCGGTTTCGGCCTGGCCCCTCGCCGACCCAGCTGGTCGGGCGCTACGTGCGCACGGTCGAGGTTCGGTCCGACGACCGCGTACCCTTCCGGTGCAATCAGCGTCCGTGGTACCGGCAGCGCGCGGTCTACGACGTCACCGTCGACATCACGGCTGCTGCCTTCGGCATCCACGAGACCGACTACCGCGCCGAACCCGGCCCGTGCGACCACGGCTTTCGCCACACCGGCGAGTACGGTGCGGAGCTCGATGGAGATCGCCTGACGCTGCGCTGGCCCGACGGGAAGCAGACGCTGGTCCAGGTCGACGCCAGCATCGCGGACCTGCCCGACGATCCGTGGTCCTCCCCGCCCCCGCAGCCGACCGGCGTGTGGCGGTGGGACGCCACCAGCTACGACGACGATGGCAACCTGCGCGACGAGACCGAGTGGTGGCAGGTCACGCGCCGCACGGACACGAAGATCGACGTCACGTACCGCCGCCGGGTCACCGTGCGCAGCGCCGACGGCAAGCCGATCGCGTGCGCGAACGCGCCGAGCTGGAGCTTCGACGATGCGTTCGTCCTCGACGGGCAGCGTGAAGAGGAGCACTGGCACCTCTACGAGCTCGCCGCCGACCCGGGTGACCACCCGTGCCTGCGCACGAGCCCACACCGCGCGCTCGACGAAGCGACGGCGGAGCAGATCGGCGACTACCTCATCCTCGAGTGGCGCGGCAAGCGGCGCCAGATCCTCTATCGACCCGAGTAGACCTTCGCGATGTAGTCCTCGATCATCCGGTCCGAGGAGAACCGCCACTGGCTCATCGCGATGCTCGCGCGCATGATCCCGACCCACTTCGCGCGGTTACCGAACGCCGGGAGCACGTCCTTCTCGAGCGTCGCGAACAGCAGCGCGCGGTCGCGCTTGTCGACGCGCGCCATGTCCTTCGCGTCGAACGCATCGTCCTTCGGATCCGCATCGCCGATCTTCCAGCCGGTCTTCCCGTGCGCGCAGCCCTCGGGCCACCAGCCGTCGAGGATCGACAGGTTCGGCACGCCGTTCATCGCGGCCTTCATCCCGCTCGTCCCAGATGCTTCGAGAGGACGCCGCGGGTTGTTCAGCCAGATATCGGTGCCGCGGGTGAGCAGAGCGCCGAGCGTCATGTCGTAGTTCTCGAGGAACACGACGTGCTTCGCGTGCTTCTTCGCGGCGGCGACGATCTTGCCGATCAGCGCCTTGCCATCGGCGTCCCGCGGGTGTGCCTTGCCGGCGTAGACGATCTGCACTCCGCGATCGAACAGCTTCCTCAGGGCCTTGTCGTCGCTCAGGATCAGATCGGCCCGCTTGTACGTCGCGGCGCGGCGGGCGAAGCCGATCAGCAGCTTGTCGCTCGACAGCTTCACCTTCGTGCGCTTCGCGATCTCGGCGATCAGCTCCGCCTTCATCGTCTGGTGCGCGGACCACAGCTCCGCGTCCTGGCGCGCGCGCTTCTTGTCGGGTACGAGCGCGGCCCGGATCCGCGCGTCCTGCCACGTCGGCACGTGCACGCCGTTGGTGATGCTGATGATCGGCGCGGCACCGGGGACGTCCTTCCACATCTGCCGCGCGGTCTCGCCGTGCAGCTCCGCGACGCCATTCGCGATCCGCGCGAGCCGCAGGCCCGCCACCGTCATCGAGAACGGGGAGCCGCCGATGCGCGTGAGGTCCTTGTCGGAGAACCCGCAGTCCGCATCCACCGCGCGCATCGCGGCGAGGTCATGGACCTCGTTGCCCGCGGGCACCGGCGTGTGGGTGGTGAACACCACGTGGGGGCGCAGCTTCGTGATGCGCTGCTCGAGGCTCTTGCCCCCGAACTTCGCCGACCGCAGGAGCTCGAGCCCGGCGAACACCGCGTGGCCCTCGTTGAAGTGATAGACCTCGGGATCGAGGCCGAGCGCCTCCATCAGGCGCACACCCCCGACGCCGAGCACGATCTCCTGCGCCAGCCGGTCGTCGCTGCCACCACCGTAGAGGCGCTGGGTGATCCAGCGATCCGCCTCGCGCTCGGGCTCCAGCAGGTACAGGGACGATGTGATGTATCTCTCGACCTTCCAGGCGCGGAGGGGGACGCTCTTGCCCTTCACCGTGACCTCGACCCGCGCTTCGACGCGGCGCACCGCGTCGCGCTGGGTCTTCGGATACTGGTCCTCCAGGCCTCCCTTGGCGGCCAGGACCTGCTGGGTGTACCCCTCGTCCCAGAGCAGACCTACACCCGTCACCGGGGTCTTGAGGTCGCCAACCGACTTCATGTGGTCTCCGGCGAGGATGCCGAGGCCGCCGGCATAGATCGGAAACGCGGGATCGAGCCCGTACTCCATGCAGAAATACGCGACGCGGGGGCAGGAGGACATCCGCCGGACCTTGCCCGTTCGGGCAAGGTCCTCGCAAGCCGACCCGCGTTGCCAAATTCAACGTGATCCAGATTGTTGGCCGAGCTTGCGACCCCATAATTGTTGGCGGCTAACCGGCGTCCGCAGTACACAATCTAGGAATGCGCTCCAAACGACCCCTGGTGTCCCCCGAGGACCAGGCGTTGTTCATGGAAGCGGTCGGTGGCTCCACCCCACTGTCGGGACGCGATCGTGTCCCCGTGGTGAAGCCGCCCGCGGTGGTGAAGATCGTGGAGCCGCCACCCCAGGTCTCGCTCACGGTCGAGGGTGACGGCCACCGCTACGCCGCGCGCGGCCCTGGCGTGTCGCGCACGCAGGTCCAGGAGCTGCGCACCGGTAAGATCCACGCGGAGCAGACGCTCGATCTCCACGGCGAGCTGGTCGACAAGGGTCTCCAGCAGCTACGCGCGTTCATGATGGAAGCAACCCGGATCGGTCGCCGGTGCGTCCTCATCGTGCATGGCAAGGGCACGCACTCGGAGCACGGTGCACCGCTGCGCGAGGCTGTCCTCGGCGAGCTGCTCGGCCCGCTCTCGGGTCTGATCCACGCGCTGTCCACCGCGGCCCCCGCTGACGGCGGCGAAGGTGCCACCTACGTGATGTTGCGAGGCCAGCGATGAGCACGATGTCTCGCGCGGTCCTCGCCGTCCTCGTGCTCGCTACCAGCGCGACCGCCGACGCCAAGCCGAAACCGAACCTCCGCCTCAAGGCGCGCGTCGCGACCAAGGTCGCCGCCGTTCGCGCGAAGCCCGCGGCGATCGGCACCGACGGCGCGCACGCGACGATCACCATCGGCGCCGACCTGCGCCCGATCAAGGAGCTGCTCGCGAAGGCAACCTCCCTGACGCTCGAGGAGGAGACCGCGACGAAGATCGCGAAGCTCCTGCGCGGGCCGCTGCGCAATGGCGACACCGGCCTCTACGTCGCCGACGCGCGCACCGGTCAGCCCGTGTTCGCGATCAACGCCGACGAGGCGTTCAATCCCGCATCGAACGTCAAGATGATCTCGACCGCCGCCGCGCTCGAGCTGCTCGGCCCGACCTTCCGCTATCCCACGCGCCTCCTCGGCGCGATGCCCGATGCCGGCGTGGTGCACGGGGATGTCTATCTGCTCGGCAGCTACGATCCCACGCTCACCGCCGGCGACCTCGTGGAGATCGCGCAAGCCGTCTCCGACCGCGGCATCACCACGATCGACGGCAGCGTCGTCATCGGCACCGACCCCACCCGCGATGGCATCTACCGCGCCGTCATTCCGATCGAGATCACCGCGGGCGAGCCGGGCACCGCGCCCACCGCCGCGGTTCCGATGGGCGCCGAGCACGTGTTCGTCACCGTCACCGCGAAGACGGCGAAGCGTGCGATGCGGCGGCCGCGTCTGACCTACAAGGTCGAGACCACGAAGAACCCATCGGGCCTGCCGCGCATTCACCTCACGATCGGCGGCACGATCGGCCTCGGCGGCACGACGATGTTCCCGATCGCCACCAAGGAGCGCACGGCGACCGCCGCCTACGCGCTCAAGGGCGCCCTCGCCGCGCACAACATCCACGTCGCGGGCGACCTCAAGTTCCTCGAGCTCGGCGACTTCGTCGGTGAGGCCGTCGGCGCGGGGACGTTGCCGATCGAGCTTGGCCGCCACGAATCACGCCCGCTCGCCGACATCGTCACGCGCGTCAACAAGTGGAGCATCAACTGGCTCGCCGACCGGGTGATCATGACCGCGGCCGCCCTCACCCACCGCCAGCCACCATCGATGGAGCTCGCGCTCGACGCCATGTACACGTGGCTCGCGCGCCACCCGCACATCGCGAAGGCGGATCTGTTCGTCGACACAGGCTCCGGCCTCTCGTACCGCACCAAGATCTCGCCGACCGAGCTGGTCTCGATCGTGCGCAGCGCCTCCGGCTTCGCGCAGGACTCCGACCCGGCGCTCGGCGCCGCCTGGACCAGCTCGCTGTCGATCGCAGGCACCGATGGCACGCTGCGCCACCGCGTGCGCGGCGCCGAGATCAGCGCGCGCGTGCGCGGCAAGACCGGGACGCTGTCCACGGCGATCGCGATGTCGGGCCTCGTCGACGTCGATCCGGACCACCCGCTCGCGTTCGCGCTCGTCACGAACACGAAGCGTCCACTCTCGAAGGCCGCGGTTCGCAAGGCGCACGATCAGTTGATCGGCGCGCTCTGCACGTACGTCGCGAGGACGTCGAAGGCGAGCCCACCGGTCGTCGCGCCGGCGCTGGCGCCGCCTGCGGATCCCGCTCCCACGCTCGACGATGCCGAAGACATCGAGCGCGATCCGATGCTCGACGCCGAGACCTCC
>JAYVLW010000670.1:0-3650 GCA_043759315.1 Myxococcales bacterium | reverse complement strand
CAGAGTTCCTCGCGAAGCTCGTGTGCCCGGTCTCCGGCAAGCCGGTGATCTACTTCGCGACCGACGACGCGATCGTCTGCCCCGCCTCGCGGCTCCGCTACCGCATCGATGTCGGGGTGCCGGTGATGCTCGCCGACGAGGCGCAGGCGCTCGATGATGCGGAGCTCGCGCGCTGGCTCGCGCGAGCTCGTGATCTCGGTCTGCCCATACCATCGTGATTTAGCGGCGTTACGCCCAAGATGGTGCTTGACGTGAAGCGCCAGAAAGCGGTAGATCGCGACTCCTCTAGGGAGCCTCCCCGGTGCTGAAGTCGCTATCGATCTTCACGGGCAACGCCAATCGGGCGCTTGCGGACGAAATCTGCAAGTTCGTCGAGATTCCGCTCGGCCGCGCGGACGTCATCACCTTCTCGGATGGTGAGATCTTCGTCGAGGTTGGCGAGAACGTCCGCGGCGTCAACTGCTTCGTGGTGCAGCCCACGTGCTCGCCGCCGAACCAGTCGCTGATGGAGCTGCTGATCATGATCGATGCGCTGAAGCGCGCGTCGGCCGGCAGCATCGTCGCCATCATCCCGTACTTCGGGTATGCGCGGCAGGATCGCAAGGCGAAGCCGCGCACGCCGATCACCGCGAAGCTCGTCGCGAACCTCATCACCGCCGCCGGGGCGGATCGCGCGCTCGCGATGGATCTCCACGCCGGTCAGATCCAGGGCTTCTTCGACATCCCGTTCGATCACCTTTACTCGATGCCGGTCCTCATCGAGGAGCTGCGCACCCTCGGCTACGGGGGCGACCAGACGGTCGTCGTCTCGCCGGATGCCGGCGGCGTCGAGCGCGCGCGCGCGTTCTCGAAGCGCCTCGGCGCCGGGCTCGCCATCATCGACAAGCGCCGTCCCGCGCCGAACGTGTCCGAGATCATGAACATCGTCGGTGACGTCCGGGGCAAGAAGGCCGTCATCGTCGACGACATCATCGACACCGCCGGGACCCTGACCAACGCCGCCCACGCGATTATCAACGCGGGCGCCTCGAGCGTCTCGGCGTGCGCCAGCCACGCGGTGTTCTCGGGCAAGGCCATCCAGCGCATCACGGAATCCCCGCTATCTCACGTAGTTGTGACCAATACGATTCCCCTGGACGAGGCCGGCGCGGCCTGTCCCAAGGTCCGGGTGAAGAGCGTCGGCCGGCTTTTGGGCGAGGCAATCAAGCGGATTCATCACGGGGACTCGATCTCCTCGCTGTTCATGTAGTAGACATCTGCGTCATTTCCCCTTGGGGCGCTCCCGCCCGCTACCGAAGAAGAGAGAACGTCATGGAAGTCGGAAAGCTCACTGTCGAAGTCCGCAGCAGCGTCGGTCACAAGGGCGCGTCGCGCGCTCTCCGCACCAAGGGCAAGGTTCCGGGCGTGTGCTACGGCGCTTCCGTCGACGGCCGGATCGCTCCGCTTCCGATCACCATCGACGTCAAGCAGCTCCGCGGCGCGCTCGATCCGGTGCGCAAGCAGAACACCGTCATCGACCTGACGATCCAGGGTGAGGGCGGCAAGACGACGTCCCTCCACGCGCTCGTGAAGGAGTACCAGCTCCACCCGCTGCGCCGCGAGATCACGCACGTCGACCTCCTCGCGATCGATCCGAACAAGGAGGTCCTCGCGGACGTCCCGCTCGAGTTCGTCGGCAAGCCGAAGGGCGCGATCGAAGGCGGCCAGATCCGCATCGTCCTGCGCAAGCTCGAGATTCGCGCGAAGCCGAGCGACATCCCGGTGAAGCTCACCATCGACGTCTCGCCGCTCGAGATCGGCGACGTCATCCACGTCTCCAGCATCGCGCTCCCCGCGGGCGTCACCTCGGTGACCCTGCGCGACCTCGCGGTCGTGACCTGTGCGGCGCCGGAAGTCGACGCGGTCGTCGCTCCGGTCGATGGCGCGGCTCCGGCAGAAGGTGCAGCAGCGGCGGCTCCCGCGGCGGGCGCCGCAGCGGCGGCTCCGGCGGCCGGCGGCAAGGCGGCGGCTCCAGCGGCTGGCGGCAAGGCGGCTCCGGCGGCCGGCGGCAAGGCAGCTCCGGCGGCGGCGGCCAAGGCCCCCGCGAAGAAGTAACGAAGCGGAGGCGATGTGTGGTTGGTCGCCGGGCTCGGGAATCCGGGCTCCAAGTACGAACGTAACCGCCACAACATCGGCTTTCGCGTCGTCGACGAGCTCGCCGCGAAGCACTCGCTGTCGTGGAAGGCGGGCGGCAAGCTCGGTGGCGAGACCGCGAGCGGCGTCGTCACGACCGAGCGCGGTCGGGAGCGAGCCGTGCTGGTGAAGCCGATGGAGTTCATGAACCTCTCGGGCTTCGCGGTGCAGCGCGCGGCGCAGTTCCACGGGATCGAGACGCCCAACATCCTGGTCGTCCACGACGAGCTCGACCTCGAGTTCGGCATCATTCGCCTGAAGAGCGGCGGCGGGCACGGCGGGCACAACGGGCTGCGCTCGATGATCGAGCAGCTCGGCGATGGCTCCTTCGCACGGGTGCGGATTGGCATCGGTCGCGACCCCAAGGCCCCGCCGGGCTCCAAGGACGCCGCGGGATGGGTGCTCTCGGACTTTCCCCAGGCTCAGGCGAGCGCATTGACCGCCGTGATCGCAGCAGGTTGCGAGGACATCGAGTGCGTCCTGGCCAAGGGCATCGGACCGGCGATGAATCAGCACAACGCGCGTTCCAATCTCCTGGGCCCGTGATATAGACCCACCCCTTCGAACGACCTCGCTCGCCTCCGCCAGAGACGGGCTTTACACCCACGAGGAAGCTACATGGCACGCCTGCAGAGTCAGAAAGACAAGCCGGGTACGTCCCGCGAATACGAGACCACCTACATCCTGCGCCCCAACACGACCAACGAGGGCGTGGCCGAGGTGAACACCCGCATCAAGGGGATCATCGAGGGCATGGGCGGCAAGGTGATCAAGGTCGACAACTGGGGCAAGCGCCGCCTCGCCTACGAAGTCGCCAAGGAGCGCAAGGGTATCTACCTGTACTGGCAGTACCTCGCGCAGCCGGGCGTCGTCGAGGAGACGGAGCGCAACCTCCGCATGCTCGACTCGGTCATCCGCTACCTGACCGTCAAGATCGACGAGGACGTCGTCGTCGACGCACGTCCGTCGGAGATCGATGACGCATCGTACGAGAAGGCGGCCCAGACCGCGGCCGACGAGGAGGACATCTTCCTGTCGCGCGGTGGCGATTCGTCTTCGGGAGACGAGGACGACATCTACGGCATCACCGACGAGGATGATGTCATTCCGGGGTCGAAGAAGCCGGTGGCCCCCGCGGCCGAGGCTGCCCCGGCCGCCGACGCTGCTGCCGCCGACGCTGCACCTGTCACCGAGGAGAAGGAGTAAGCCATGACGACGCGTATGGATGCACCCCGTGGTGACCGCGGCGGCCCGCCGGGCGGCGGCGATGAAGACCTCGATCGCGATGGCGATGATCGCCGCGGCGGCAAAGGCCGTGGCGGCACGGGCAAGCGCAAGCTGCTGTCCGACGAGATCGTCGCGAAGATCGACTACAAGAACCCGCAGATCCTGCGGTCGTTCGTCACGGACCGCGGCAAGATGATCCCGCGTCGCATCAGCGGCGCGAGCGCTCGCCAGCAGCGCGTGATTTCCACGGC
>JAYVLW010000669.1:0-6364 GCA_043759315.1 Myxococcales bacterium | reverse complement strand
GGTTGAGCCGCAGGTCTCCGATCCGCCGCGTTCCACCGGTCGTATCGCCGACCCATAGCTCGACGGCATCGGTCGAGGTATTGCGGAACGCATAGCGCTTGCCGTCCGCTGCCCAGCTGAATGCGTCTGCGCAGCCGCCAGGCGGCAGCGGGATCGCTGTCTCGTCGCTCGTCGACACGTCGACGATCGCGAGGGTCTGCGCGCACAGCGCCACGCCGTAGCCGCCCGGCGTATCGTGCTTGCGTCGCGTCCGCGGCTCGACGCGCACCCCCGCGAGCTTGAGGAACGGCTCCGCGACCTGCGTCATCGCCGGATAGCGCACGTTCGAGACGAGCAGGATCTTGTCGCGCGTCGGGCTGATCACCGGCGACGGAGGGTTCGGCGCGTGGAGCACCTCGAGCACGTTCGGCGGCGGCTTGTCGTAGCCCGAGACCACGGGTGCAGCGGGCGTCACGCTCGCCGGCGGTGCAGCGGCCACGGGAATCGCCGGCGTCACCACGGCGGCGGGTGTGACGGGGCATGGCGCGACCGCAGGAGGCTGCGTGCAGGCGACGAGGCTCGAGAACACCGCGAGGGTCGGAACACGCGAGGACATGCGCCGGACACTAACGCATGCGGTGGCTCGAGGTCGTCCGCCGGCTCTTACGTGTTACGAGTTCGGGGATGCGGCATGGTCTCGCGCTGTTGTTCGTGCTCGCGCCGGCATGCGGGGCGCCTCCGCCGACGACCGTCATGGTCCCGGCCGTGACCACCCAAGCCGTGATCGGCGAGACCTTCACCTACGACTCGAAGATCCTCGGGGAGCGCCGCACGATCAACGTGTTCGTGCCCCTCGATGGTGGCTCCGATCGACTGCCCGTCCTCTACATGCCCGACGGCGGCATGACCGAGGACTTTCCCCACGTGGTGGGCTCCGCCGACGTCTCGATCAAGAACGCGGTGATCCGCCCCGTGATCGTCGTCGGCGTGCAGAACACCGAGCGCCGCCGCGACCTCGTCGGCCCCACCCTGGTCGCCGGCGAGATCAAGGTCGCTCCGCGCGCCGGCGGTGCCGACAAGTTCCGCGCGTTCCTTCGCGAGGAGCTCAAGCCGCTGATCGACAAGCGCTACCGCACCTCGGGAGAGTCGGCGGTGATCGGCGAGTCGCTCGCAGGACTGTTCGTCGTCGAGACGTTCCTGGTCGAGCCCACGTTGTTCGACAGCTACATCGCGGCGAGCCCGAGCGTGTGGTGGAACGAGCAGACCACGGTGCGCAGCGCCGCCACCCGCCTCGGCAACTGGACCGCCGGGCCGAAGAAGCTCTACATCGCGACCGCCGACGAGGAGGCCATGCAAGAGGGCGTGGAGCTCCTGACCACCGCGCTGCGCATCACGCGGCCCGCCGGCGTGACTTGGACGTACGAGCCGATGCCGAACGAGCACCACTCGACAATCTTCCCGACGGCGGCGCTCCACGGCATCCGCTACGTGTTCGGCGTTCCGCCCGTCGACGAACCCTGACGCGAGCGACGAGCTCGTTGGCCCGCCGGTGATCTGCCTGCGTACATGGTGCGTGAGGCGTCGTACCATTCGGAACGTCGGAGGTGAGCATCGGGCGCGGGTCGACCGTCGTCAGGGTGTCAGGTGACGCTGGGGAGTCAGCAACCGAAGTCGAGCTCAGGAACCGTAGGGGCGGGGCTGGGTCCAGCCCGAGCGGGCGCGACGACCACGACGTCGGCAGCCATCCCCAGATGCTCGAGGATGTGGCCGGTGACGACGGGATCCGTGATGAACGCGAGCACGCGCAGGTGATCGCCGCAGCGCGGGCACTGGGTAACTTGGTCGCCGAACACCCTGCGCAAGAGAGCGGCCCAATCGAGCCTGCGCGCGAGCGTCATCGCGGTGGGCAGCGGAGTGTTCGAGCTCGCGGGTTCCGACGTGAGCGCGAGCGACGCAACGACGCGGGAACGCCACGCATGAGCCGAGGACAAGACGCCGTGAAACCGGGTGGTGTGACTTCGCCGCGGCGGCATCAGGGTCGCGAGCCGACGGCACCAGGTGGCTCCGTCGGTGACCCACGAGGTGCGGCCGGACGGATCGGGGCGGCGGAAGTGGCATTCAACGCGGCCATCGGGACGCACGGTCAGCCGGTCGGCTGAGATCAACGGGCGGAGCAGGCAGCGGACCAGTCGTTCGAGCGCTGGGCGATCACCGGCGTCGACGACCGTGTCGGCATGGAGCGAGAACCCATCGATGAACGCGCAACGGCGGCGAGACGCAGAGGTTCGCGGCACAGGCTCGGCCACCGACATCGGCAGCTGCACCGCCTCGGCCTGGGCGGCGGCGAGCGCATCGGGCTCATCGTCCACCGCATCGCCGTCCCGACGCGCGAGCAGCCGGCCGACCCTGGCAACGATCCGCGCCGCGATGTCCTCGACATCCTCGTCGGTCGGCGGTGGCAGGGCGTGAAAGCCGAGCGAGCCATCCGACCGCTCGTGCCACACGCCCTCGGGGACCAGCGTATGAAAAATGCAGAGCAGATGGCTCTCGCCGAGCAGGCCGTCGAGATTCGCAGCACAAAGAACCGCAGTGAGAATCACGCTTTCAATGGACCGAGGGATTGAACGTACTGCTCGAAGCTGTCTGCGATCTTCCGCATGTCTCGCCGCTGGAACCAGCTGACGCGTGGATTCGCGTCGTCGGGTCGGCGAGCCTCACCACTGCGGAGGTACCAGATCTCACCCTTGTGTTCCCCCGCAACGCACAGGAGGATCTCATTTCCTCCATCCTCGTACCCGATTGCGATCAGGTCCCGGCTCGGCAGCGGCCCGCCGTAGCGTGGAGCCGATAGTAGTTGATGAGTTTCGTCGGGATCGTCGAGGGAGCATAACGAATTGATCGGGCTCAAATCTGGGGGCGTGGACGTCGCGTCACTCGGCCGTCCTCCGTTCACTTCGAGGATAAAGCGCCTGTAGTCGTCGGGCAGTGCGTGCCCTAGTGCGGTCTCGAAGGCGACGATCGCGCCGTCATTCACCGACGGTCCCCTGCGTTCCATTGCTGGCCAGCTAGTTGCCATAGTCCTCGATCCCGGTCACGTGCTTGTAACCGGCAACACCGCCGGTGTGCTTGACCGCGTCGTGCAGATCCTTCGGGATCAGTTCCATGACGCCGATCTTTTCATTGTGGTGCCACACATAGCCTTCCGGTCGGCGCACGAAACCCGCCTCTGCGTCGGCGGCTGCAAAGTCCTTGGCTCGACTGCCGGTGTACTCGATCTTGACGGCCTTCTTGCCGTTGGGCAGCTCCTTCGCGTAGGGACCGAAGTCTGGATAGCCGTCGTCCTTGAACTTGAGCCCCTTACTTCGATAGCGCGCAGGAAGCTGGTCGCGCGGGAATTCCTTGCCGGCGAACTCGTGGTTCCGCGGCAGGCGCCCCGCGACCGGCTGTACGTCTCCCGCTTCGGCAACGACGTCTGCCGCCGCCTTCTTCTCCTTTGCGGCTGTCTTATCGGCGATGGTCTTCGCCCTCTTGAGCGGCAGCTTCGGTCCCATCTGCGACCACCACCGGGCGATCGATGCGACGGCGAACTCGGGAGTGTCGTGATCGATGCCGACGTTGACCCAGCCCTCGTTGCGGGCGAGATCCTAGACGCCGTACGGGATCACCTTGCCGAGATCTTTGTCGATGAAGTCGTGGACCCGCACGGGGACCGGCTCGCTGATCGGGTGCCACTCGCGACCCTTGTTCGCGAAATCTCCGACGAGTTCCTTCTTCTTTGTGTCCACCGAGATCACCGGCGCGTTTCGGGTTTGGTATGCCTCGACGCGATCGTTGATGAACTCGAACTGCGCGTCTCGGTCGGGGTGTTCGGTGCCTTCGCGCGTCTTCTGCACCGCCTGAAGCCGGTACCCCATCAGGAACAACAGCTCGCCGACCTTCTGCGGACTGATCGGCGTGCCGCGCTCGGTGAGTTCCGCGGCAAGCTTGCGCTTGCTCTTCGACGTCCACCGCAACGGCGACTCCGGATCGCCGCGCGTCACCGGCTCCACCAGCGACTCGAGGTCCGTGATCAAACCAGGATTGAGTTCCTCGAGTCGAGGGCGACCGCCGCCGGGGCGGCGTACCTGAACAACAGCGGTGTTGTCGATGCCGCCGCGCAACTCGTCTCGACCTGCGCGAATCGTCGTCCGCGACATCCCCGTCGCGTTCTCGACGATCGTGACGCCTCCTTCGCCGAGAGACTCGGCTTCAATTCCTGCCCAGCATCGCCGCATCCGCTCTTCCATCAACGGCGAGAGCGCTTCGTACTTCATGCGAACCACGTCTTCGGTCGTCCCACGTCCAGAGCCACTCACCACTCACGTCCAGTGGTCAGGTTGTTTCTGCACGGCTCCTTAGTTGCCCCGAACGCGGACCGACGACAGTCCCGCTTCCAGAAAACGCTGCATGACTTGGTCGTCTGCGAAGATGATGCGGACCTCCGCAAACGTCCCATCGTCGCGCTCGTCGCCCCAGACTGTTCCCCGATGGGGAGGTGCCTCGATCAAACCCCAACGCCCTCAGCGCGTGCAACTCCACGAGCGCGGAGATCGGCACACGTGGAACGCCTGTCGTCATCGCAGCGCACGCTCCGGCATCGAGCATCCACGCAGGCAATATCGTGCGTGACCGATCCGGCGTCTCGAAGACGACCACATCCTCGGAGCGGCGACGCTCGCGATAGGCGATTTGGGATCTCCTTGCCGAACAACGGATGCCACCGGTACCTAACGACGGCGACTTCGCTACGGGCAGAATGAACGGGGACTCGTCGTCGGCCGCAAGAATCACTACGGCTCGAAGGCGCGGCGCGGCACCGAGGTCGCGGCCACGCTGTACACGCTCGTCGAGACCGCGAAGCTCCACGACCTCGATCCGGCCGCGTACCTGCACGCGGCGATCGTCGCGGCGGATCGCGGCGAGGTCCTGATGCCGTGGGTGTTCGCGAAAGCAGCGGCACCGCTACGGCGGCATGAGCCTGAGTTGGCCTCGATACGTCCCTGGCGTCACGGTCTTCAAGCGCCATTGCGTCCCGACCTTCTTCAGGCAAGCCTCGAACGAGCCACCCAACGCTGGCGTGAACGACAGCGCCTTGAGTTGACCCGAAGCTGAGAACGTCGCAAGAACTGTAAGGTCCACTCGTCCACCGGCCCATGGATCGGTAGCCGAGAGCTCAGATTTGTGGCCGGAGAGACTCGCCTCGTAACACTTCTGGATCTTGGTGCCCGAACTCAGGAATACACCAATGAACTGAAGCTGAGGGGGCTCCGGCGGGACTGCCGGACTTGTCGAGACGGAGGCGCCCCTTGGTAGCCCAAACCTCGACGCGCACGCGGAGTATCGTTTGCCATACTCGGCCATGCTTTCGCTATCCTGTCTGCTCGGCCGGTCCTGCGGGATCAGGGGCGCAAGTTCGACCAGGTCATCGTAAGCGATCCTAACCGCATCGCCGCAAGCGCGTGACGTGCACTTGCACATCCGCTCCGAGTACTCGCGGAATCCGTCCACCATGTAGCCAACAAACTCGCCCTGCTCATAGGCTGACCGAATCGGGAACTCGACAAGGCGCTTCGAGCTGTCGACACCATCGATCTCGTCGCAGATGACCGTCGTGAACCCAAGCCGCTCGGCGACGAAGAAGCTGAAGCCATGGACATTCTGGCGGACCGATCCGGCGTCGCATGAAGGAGCCCGGTACTGAAGCGCGGTGTTGCAACGACCGGAAACCCGCAGGCCGTGATCCGAGTTCGACTCCGGGTGGGCGGGATCGAGGCTCCAAGCCGTAGAACGGTTGATGACCCAGTCAGCGCGCCTAGCCGTGCTCGCTCCCTCGCACGGCGCCAGCGGTGCAGACGTCTCGCCGTTGTCCTCCCGTTGGCCGCCGCAAGCCACGTATGCGCACAGGCTCAGCACCCACCAACTCCACCTCGTTCCGGCAACGGTAACATGTTGGGCCGAAGCCTGTTAACGGCGAACGTTTCCCGTCGTGATCTGACGGTCGACGGGTTACGACCGTTTGCGGCGTGACTGGCTGGGTTTCGGCGGTGGCCGGTCTGGATCGAGACGGTGCTTGTCGCGCCAGGACTCGCCGATCATCTCGACGCGATGGCAGTGCTGCGCGAAGCGGTCGACGAGGGCCACGGCACTGGTTCAGCGATTCGCGATCGAAGCCGGCCGCATCCTCGCTCGGCGCGGGGTGGACCCGGCGCAGCACGCCGGGCCTCGTCGACGCCGTCTATCTCGACAGGTACACGTGGGACGGCAAGTACGCGCGGATCGGCGACGTCATCGAGCTCGCGCTGACCAGCCCGGCGGCGATGAACAGCACGCTCGCGGACACCGCCGC
>JAYVLW010000668.1:0-7394 GCA_043759315.1 Myxococcales bacterium | reverse complement strand
GGCATCGAGCTGATGACGTTCATCGTGAGCTGCGCGCTCCCCGATGGGGTCACGCTGGTTGCGGAGGATCCGGTCACGCACGATCCGCTCGAGTTCTTCGGCGAGGTCGGCCTCGCGCCACGGTGGGCGAATCGTCGGCTCGACAAGAAGGGCCAGCGCTGGGTCAGCGCGTGCTTGTTCGCCCGTGTCAACGCGAACAACGTGACGGTCCCGGTCTCGCTGCGCGGCCCGCACCGCGGCCTCGTGACGACTCCCGCCGAGCGCGCGAACTGGACTCTCGAGGAAGGCGCGTTCTACGGCAACTACTTCCGCCCGATCACCGAGCCGATCATCTGGATCGCGTGCCGTGGTCGCGCGCAGGCGGCCGGTGAGACGGGTGGCCTCGCGGATCGTGACTGCGCGGAGCCGGATCCGATGAACCCGGGCAAGACGCTCTGCGGCTTCACCTACGCCGGCGATTGCGGTGACTACGACCCGCCGCCGAGCGCTCACGCCTGCCGCAGGTTCTCGCAGCACGGCTTCTGGGCGAGCTGCAGCGGCGAGGCGACGTTCGGGCAACCGACGAGTCACGATGACGATGATGACGACGGCGATTGCGACCACGATGACGACGAAGGTCATCACGGTCGCGCGGCCGTGTACCACCAGGTCATCACGACGTTCGTCCAGCCGTGAGGGCACGATGCGTGGTGCGCTAGCTCTCCTCGCGCTCGCGGCCGCTTGCGGACAACCGCATCCGGCCGGCGACGATGGGGGAACTGCGGATGATGCGGGACCTACGGGCGACGGAAGCACCGACGCCGATCCGGGCGTGGATGCGCCGCCGAACACGGCGTGCCCGACGTGGTGCCTCGAGACAGCACCGGTCGGGACGTCGGCTCGCCTCTCCGCGGTGTGGGCCGTCAACGGGAACGACGTGTTCGCCGTCGGCGATGCCGGCACGATCATCCGGCGCCAGAACAACGCGTGGACGAAGATGACGAGCGGCACCACCGCGAACCTCCGCGGCGTGTGGGGCACGGGGGGTAACGATGTGTGGGCGGTCGGCGAGGCGGGAACGATCCTCCGGTTCGACGGCACCGCCTGGGCTCCGGTCGCTGGCGTCACCACGAGCGATGTCGCCGCGGTGTGGGGCTCGAGCGCGAGCAACGTGTGGCTCGCCGCGACGAGCAAGATGTATCACTGGAACGGATCGGCCTGGTCCAACAACACGGTCGTGGGATCCATGCAGGGCCTGTCTGGAACCGGTCCGAACGACATCTGGCTCGCGACCGAGGGCGCGTACCTCAAGCACTACACGGGCACGACGTGGCCCACCGTGATGCCCAGCGGTGGCTCGGCCACGGTGTTCGCGGTGCTGGCGCTGTCCCCGACCAACGTGTGGTCGAGCAGCGGGCCACCGGGCGGCGAGATGCTCTCGTACAACGGCACGACGTGGACCGGCACCGCGACGAACAGCGCGATCTTCGTCTCGCTGTACGGCACGGGCGCGACGGATGTGTGGGGCGTCGGTGGAACGAAGATCGGGCACTGGACCGGCGCGTCGTGGGCGGTGACGACACCGACCGGGGTGACGATGTCGCTGTGGGGCGTTCACGGCACCGGTCCTGACGTGTGGGTCGTGGGCTCGGGGCCGACGATCCTGCATCAGAACTGATGCTAAGGGTTGTCCCGTAAAGGAACGAGCCACGTAGGCCCATTCCGCCGGGGCATGTCGGTTCGCCATCGCGCCCGCCCAGACGTGGTCTGGCAGACGCCAGGCTCATTCAGGATAGGACGCGTGGCCGTGCCAACGATTCGCCGAGCCACCGCGACGGAGTCGGGTGTGGACGTCGACCACGCGAGGAAGGATCCCTCGCGCGCCGAGCGGTCGGTTGACTCGGACGGGGTGCCTTGCCACCCCTGATACGGATCGGATCGTTCGAACAGACCTGCGATCTGCGCGAGCGCGGAGCGCGTCGCATCGTAGTCGACGAACGCTAGGTTGCGGACCACACCGTGTCGGCCAGATGCATCGCGAGCGCCTTGGTCACGAACCGGCGCAGGTGCGGCGCTGCGTCGAGGTGCGCGTACGCCGCCTGCTCGAGCGCCGTCCGCGACAGCCCGACCCGGTCCCGCACCGCCGCCGGATCCTTCGCACGTGCGTGCGAGGCGGCCCAATAGGCCCGCGCCTTGTCGCGCGCCGAGCGCTGCAGCGCGCGACGGACCTGGTAGGCACCCGCGAACATCGCTTCGAGACGGCGGCGCTGAACCGGATCGTGGATGTCCACCGCGAGGCGCAGCACGCTGAGCCCGTCCTCGGGACGACGCGCCCACGGCGTCGCCTGATTCGGGCCTCGCCTCCGCACAGACGACGACGACGGAAGTTCCGACCACGACCCCACAGATCGAACCTACGTTGTCCCTCTGACAGCGAACATCGGACGATGAAGGGTTCGCACGCGCGGCGATGACCCGACAGCAACTCGACCACGCGCTTCGCGCCGTCTCCTTCCTCCACAACCTCAGGCTTGTGCCTTTACGGGACTACCCTTAGGCTGTGCGGGTGAGCATCACGAAGCGCATCCTCGAGAGCGCCCAGTCGGGCATCTCGCGGTTGACCTCGCTGGTGATCGTCGACGACGAACCGCTCTCCCACGTCGAGAGCGCCGCGCTGCAGACCGAGCTGGCCGCGCGCAAGGCGGCGCGCGAGAAGGCCGGGCGCAAGCCGGAGGACAGCCCGATCGCGAAGCTCGCGACCTCGGATCCGGAGGCGCGCGCGCAGCGCGACAAGGCGGCGCGCGAGCGGGCCTCGCGCATCCACAAGGATCGCGACGACCGCGCCGCAAAGGCGAAGGCCGCCGCGGACGAGCAGTTCCGGCGCATGAAGGAGCAGGCGGCGGCCGGCGGGGGCAGCTGGACCTCGCAGACTGCGTCGCCGGGCAGCTCGTCGTCGTCGAGCAGCGGTTCGGCGCGACCTCCACGCGCCGGCAGCACCGAGGCAAAGGTCGCCGAGTGGTATCGCGTGCTCGACCTCCAGGTCGGCGCCGACATGCCGCAGATCAAGAGCTCCTACCGCAGCCTGATGCGCAAGTATCACCCCGACATGCATGCCGGGAATCCGCAGAAGCAGAAGGCGGCGACCGAGCTGTCGATGCGGGTGACCACGGCCTACAACAGCCTCGTCGATCACCTCGACAAGAAGTGAAGCGCCCGCGAGCGCGCAACGGCGACAAGTAACACACGGGTTGCAGCGCCACGGAGCTGCAACAAGCGGCCGATAGCATTCGGTGCGGCGGCTTGTTACACCGGCGCGGTGGATCTCCATACCGCCGCGTCGAAGACCGCCCTGATGGTGTGTGCCTACCGTGCCCGAGCGAGCCAGTGGCCAAAGCCGCTGTTCGTCGATCCGTGGGCCGAGACCATCGCGGGCCCCGATGGACACGAGATCGCGAAGCGTCTCGATGCGCGGTTCGCGCCGATGGAGACCTGGCTCGCGCTGCGCGTCGCCTACCTCGATCGCCTCGTCGGGATGGCGGTGGACCGGCTGTCGATCCACCAGGTGGTGATCCTGGGCGCGGGCTACGACACGCGCGCGGCCCGGTTGCCCCGCGCCGGCGTGCGGTTCTTCGAGGTCGATCACCCGGCGACGCAAGCCGCGAAGCGCGAGCAGCTCGGCAAGCTCGCCGGCTACCCCGCCGACGCGGCGACCTACGTGACGTGCAACTTCGAGCGCGAGGATCCCATCGAGCGGCTGGTCGCGAACGGGTTCTCGACCACCGAGCCGGCGATCGTGATCTGGGAGGGCGTGGTGCCGTACCTCACCGAGGCCGCCGTTCGCACCACGGCGACCCGGCTCGCGACCGGGCTCGATCCTCGCTCCCTGGTCGCCTTCGACTTCGTCGGCAAGAAGCTCGCGGCGGGGCAGAACCTGTCGACGAAGGACGAGCAGACGCGCGCGTACGTGGGCGAGCTCGGCGAGCCGATCCAGTACGGCTCCGATGACGTGCTGCCGATGCTCTACGAGTGCGGCTTTCGCTGGGTGCGGTCGCTCGACTTCAACGAGCTCGCGCTCGAGCTGCTCGGCGACTACCAGCGCGACCGCCAGTTCCGGTTCCAGCACATCGCGCTGGCGGCGGTCCGGACGCCTGTGGCCAACTGGCCCTAGTTGATCGCGCGGCTCGAGAAACTTCGCCCCTACCTCCCCCACGCGGTGATCGCGATGATCGCGATCGCGATCGCGTGGGCGTTCGCGGTGACCACGCTGCAGCACACCCGGCCGATGGGCCTGCCGCTGGACGACAGCTACATCTATCTGACGTACGCGAAGCAGTTCGGTCGGTTCCAGCCGTTCAGCTACTACCCGGGCGGCGGCTACTCCGCCGGTTCCACGAGCGTGCTGTGGCCGATGCTGCTCGCGCCGTTCTGGACGCTCGGCGCGCGCGGTCATGCCCTTGTCTGGGTGTCGTTCGGGCTGTGCACCGCGCTGTACGCGGCGACCGCGGTGGGCGTGCACCAGATCGTCAAGCGGTTCGCCGGGCAGGCGCCTGCACTCCTGGCGCCGGTGCTGCTGCTCGGGATCGCGCCGTTCGCGTGGACCTCTCTGTCGGGTATGGAGGTCGCATTCGCCTCGGCGCTGCTGGTGGCGCTGATCCTCCTGCTGCTCGATCAGGCGCCGACGGGGCGACCCTCGAAGAAGCTGGTCGCGGTGCTCGCGTGCGCGTCCCTGTCACGGCCGGAGGCGATGCTGCTCGTTCTCGGGATCGTGGGCATCGCCGTGATCCAGCGGCTGCGCCAGGCGGACCGCCGCGCCGCGGCGTGGTGGCTGGCTCCGCTCGCGGCTCCGGCCGCGTGGCTGCTCGCGAACAAGCTGTTCGCCGGGCAGCTGTTCCCGAACACGGGGGTCGCGAAGAGCCACTTCTACCTGCCGGGGTTCGACTGGACGTACTGGTGGCAGACGATCACGGACCTCAGTGGCAAGCTCGTCAAGGGGCTGTTCTGGGATCCGGCCAGCCCGCTCGTGTGGCCGCGCGCGATGCTGGTGCTGTGGCTCGTCGGCGCGGTGCGGATCGCGCTGTGGGCGCGGCGCGAACGGCGCTACCTGGTAGGTGCGCTGATCATCGCGTCGCCGTTCGTGCTGATGTTCGCGGTGATCGCGTCCTCCGGGCTGTGGTCGTTCCAGAACTATCGCTACATCGCGCCGGCGTTTCCGCTGCTCGCGATCGCGATCGGCTCCGCGTTCGTGTTCCCTCGTTCGAGCGAGGCCGTGGTGGTCCGGCGCGCCAACGTGGTCGCGCTCGCCCTCGTCGCCGCGCTGTACGCACGCTCGGCATTCCCCGGGCTCCGCGCCGACATGCGGATGTTCGCGCAAGGTGCGATGGATACGAACACGCAGGTGGTGGCGATCGGCGACTACCTGCACGCGAAGCTCCCCGACGCGAGTGTGATGTTCCACGACGCGGGCGCGATCGCGTACTACGGCGACGGCAAGGTCTACGACATGCTTGGCCTCGTGACGAACTACCAGGCCGGCATCGCGAACAACGGCCCGGGCGCGCGGTTCGAGTTCCTCGAGCGGATGCCCGCGGACCAGCGACCGACCCACTTCGCGTACTACCCATCGTGGCTCGGGACCACCGAGTTCTACGGCGAGGTCCTGTTCAACACGCCCCTTCGCCCGGGCTTCGAGCCGCGACGCATGGTCGGCGACGGCAACATGGCCGTGATCGTCGCGGACTGGGATCACGTCGGTACCGGCGAGCGTCCGCTCGTCGACCACCCGGGGTGGAGCGTCGCCGATCGGATCGACATCGCCGATCTCGCGAGCGAGCAGGCGCACCACTGGCGCGGCGCTCAGGGGCGGCGCAAGCTCGGCGATCCCACCGCGAAGTGGTCGTTGATCGCACGCGAGGTCGGGCAGCGAGGCCTCGTCCTCGACGGCGGGCGCACGATCCGCGGCGGCGGGGAGGACTTCACCATGACGATCGATCCAGCGAGGCCGGTGCGGCTCGTGATGCGGACCGGCGGTCCCCCGAACGTGCCGTATCACGAGACCATCTCCGGGCCTGTTCCGATCGAGCTCACCGACGATGACGGGCGGTCGTTCCCGCCCCAGACGCTACCGGCGCTGAACGGTGCGTTCGTCGAGGTCGTGTTCGAGCTGCCGGCTGGCGTGACCCCGACGGTGCACACGCATGCCGCGAGCCCGTACCGGGTGTTTCACTGGTTCGTGCTGCAACCCGACTGACGCTTCGGGTCGCTGCGCGGGGCTTGCTAGCGGAGCTCGCGGCGGACGATGGCTGCGCCCTCGGCGAGCGCGCGCAGCTTCTCGATCGCCACGACGCGCGGCAGCTGCTTGAGGCCGCAGTCCGTGGTCAGGGTGACGCGCTCCGGCTCGATGTGCGCGAGCACCTTGCGGACGCGCGCCGCGACCTGCTCCGGGTGCTCGATCTCGAGCGTGCGCACGTCGATCACGCCGACGTGGGCCGCCTTGTCGGAGGGCAGCTTGCGGAGGAGGTCCGCGTCCTCCATCTCGCGGCACGCGAAGTCGAGCACGTACGCGTCGACCTTGACGTTGTGGTAGTGCGGCATGATCTCGCGATAGCCGCCGGCGGTCATGCCCTCGAGCTTGTTGCCCCAGGCGTTGCCCATGCAGAAGTGCCACGAGCGCTCCACGCCCGCGGGGATCTCCGCCATCGTGCGATCGACCACGTCGGTGACCCACGCGTAGTCCTTCTCACCCGAGAGGTGCGGCATCCACGCGCCGAGATCCTCGAGCTGGATGTGCTTGCACCCCGCGCCGACGACATCGCCGATCTCGGCACGGAACACGTCCGCGAGCGCGCGCGACAGGTCGTAGCGGTTCTTCACCGGTCCGCTCTTGAAGTGCGCGAGCGTCGACAGCTGCACGGGGCCGGCGCCGATGCACGCCTTGATCGGCCGCTCCGTGTGGCGCTGCGCCCAGCGATAGAACAGCTCCATCCGCACCGGGCCCCGCTTGATCTCGCCGGTCACGGCGACGCCGCCGGCCTCATCGAGCGCCCACACGTCGCGGCCCTTCGCCTTGGCGCGCGCGGGGTGCGGCAGCTTCTCGTTGCCGAACCCTTCGGTGCGCTCGAGCCAGTACCAGAGGAACGAGCCGATGCCCATGTGGTAGTCGTCGAACCACATCTGGCCGTCGGTGAGGATGTCGAGCCCGGCGTCCTCCTGATCCTTGATCACGACGCGCGTCGCATCGTGAAACGCCTCGGCGTGCGCCGCGATCTTGAACGCCTCGAGCACGTCCTTGCCCGCGAGCTGATGCGTGAACCAGCCGGGACGCGGATACGAGCCGACCATCGTCGTCGGGAGCAGGGGAGTGGGCATGTCCCCGAGATACTACGCCGGCTCGTCTCACCGCAGGCTGATCGCCTGTG
>JAYVLW010000667.1:0-6074 GCA_043759315.1 Myxococcales bacterium | reverse complement strand
CGATGCGTACCGCCACGCCCGCTCGCTACACCTGCGAAGGTGACGTCGAGCTCATCCGCAACGGGGAGAGGTTGCTCGCCAGCGAAGCCGCCGCCGACGGACCGATGGTGCCGAAGCCGCTCGGCTGGCGCGATGGCGCAGGCGATCACTTCGTGACGTTCCCGAGCTCGACCGCGGATGTCGAGGTCGTCGAGTATGTGGTGCCGGCCGATCACCGCAGCGACGCGATCGAACGCACCTACGATGCGTCGAGGGGCATCGCGCGTGTCGACTGGCGGATGACCCGCCAGCGGAGCTGCCGCGCCGAGGGTGGCTATACCGATGCGATCACGCGGTTCGTTGGTGGCTCCTCCTATACCGAGATCAAGACCCAGCTCTCGCTCCAGAGCGAGAGCGAGGCGCGGAACCTGATCCACGCCGCGCTCATCAAGGCGAACAAGCGCTTCTACGGCAACTGAGTCGCCGAGCTGGCCTACTGCGAGATCACGAGCACCTGCGCTTGCGGCAAGGCGTTCGGGAACCACAGGGTGTGCGCGTTACCGGCGTGTTGCGTCAGGTAGTCAACGCCGTCGACGAGCAGCGCACCCTCCATCCTGACCACGGGCGCCGCGTCGGTGGGCAGCGTCAGCGAGATCGCGAACCCGGCGGGAACTCCCGTGGTCGCATCCTCGACGCGGATCGCGTACGAGGCCGCCGGAGCTCCACTGACCACGTAGATGCCGGTCCGGACGTCGAGCGGAACCTTCACGACGCCTGCCCCGCCATCGACATCGAGCTTGCGAGCGGTCGCGTAGCCGTTGAACAGCTCGGTCATCGTGGAGGCCGCGCATGTCGCGCCCGGTCCGGCATCGACAAACCAGGCGACGGAGACGCCACGGGAACCGGTGCGGATGCTCGAACCGTTGTTGGTCCAGTCGTAGATCAACGTCGTCATCGGTGTCGGGGCGCTGTCGATCTCGAGCTTGATCCGCGTTCCTCCATCGTCGGCGGTGGGCGTCACCGTGGCGGGCCACACGATGCCGAAGCGCCGCTGCTGGGCGCCGGCGGCGTCGCGGTTCTCCATGCACGCCCAGCGCGGGTTCGGATTCTCGACCGAGTCCGCATCGTGCAGGGGTGCGAGTGGCGTCTCGGTGGGCATCGGGAGGTTGTTCGTCGAAGCGTTGTAGCCGAGATGGCTGAAGCGGGCGTTCAGCAGGGTCACGAAGCTCGTGAGGAAATAGTTGCCAGTCGAGCCCGAGCAGCCACACGCCTGCGTCCCGATCTGCGTGGTCGTCGGTGCCATGAAGCTGTCGTCGCGCACCACCCGGCCGTCGGGGAACACGCTGAACACCGACGTCCCGGACACGGTCTGGGCATTCGCGCCGCAGTGAAACACCCCGCCCCATGTGATCGATGCCTGCGCGAACGCGGGCCCGCTCGCGGTCCGGACGATCGCGCTGTCGTGCGTGTCGCCGTTGGCCGTCGGCCAGGTGGTGCCGCCGGAGGTGATCGAGTAGACGGGGTACAGCGCGAGGCCGATCTTGTTCTCCGACTGGCACGCAGTCTGTTCCGCGAGCACCTCGACACCGCCGATCTTCAGCCCATCTGGAAGGTTGATCGCGAGCATCGGAAAGTGGAGCTGCAGGTCATCGGTGCTCACGGTCATGTCGTCGGTCACGCCGTTACCGACGACCGTGACCCCGTGCAGCGTCGCCGACCCGCTGCCATCATCCGGAGGGGTGTGGAACCCGGGCTTGCTGAAGCACGCCGACAGGAGCGCGCATGCGATCACCAGGAGCCTCATGCCCCAGCAGTATCGCACGTACACTGTCGGGGTGAAGCCCGACGAAGTGCTCGAGCGCGTGACGCTGCCCGATGGCAAGGAGATGGTGCTCACCCGGTGGGACGAGCACATCGCGATCTCGGTCGGCGGGCGCCCGCTGATGTCGAGCCACGAGCACGGCTCCGAGGACGAGCTCGGGCGCCTGGTCGCGGAGCGGCTCGCCGGCGTCGCGGCGCCGCGGGTGCTGATCGGCGGCCTCGGCCTCGGTTACACGCTGCGCGCCGCACTCGACGAGCTGCCGAGGACCGCGAGCGTGGTGGTGGCGGAGCTCGTGCCTGCGGTCGTGCGCTGGAACAAGGGCGTTCACGGAGCCCTCGCCGGGCGGCCCCTGAAGGACAAGCGGGTGCGGGTGGTCGTCGAGGATGTCGGGATCGTCATCGCGAGACGCACGAAGTACGACGCCATCCTGCTCGACGTGGACAACGGCCCCGATGCGCTGACCCATGATGCGAACGCGAAGCTGTACAAGCGCGCTGGCCTGGTGCGCGCGCGGGCGGCGCTGCGTGCGAACGGTCTGCTCGCGGTGTGGTCTGCGTTCCCGTCACGGACGTTCACGATGTGGTTGCGGGAGGTCGGCTTCACCGTCGAGCAGCTGCGCGCCACACCGACCACGCCGGGTGGCCCGCGCTACTACATCTGGATCGCGCGCCGTACCGCGGTCAGTCCCACCCGACGCCGGGCCTGACGGGATCGAACGTCTTCAGCTCGGTGTTCCTTCAGGACCGCATCGAGCCGGAGCTCGGCCGGAGCGCGAGCGCTCCTTCATGCTCGACGAGCCGCGGCTGGGTCGCGCTCGATGCGATCTTCGCGGGCGCCGACTCGACGGTCGTCGGCGTCGCGCTCGCCGTCGATGGCGGCGAGCGGAACGCTGCGGTGGCGATCGGCGGCACGGTAGCATTCGTCGCGCACATGACCAGCGCGGCGCTCGGCACGCGGTGGGGCAATCACTGCCGGATCGCGAAGCACGAATGGATGCGCGCTACCGCGCACGGCCGCTCGAGTTCCGAAACCCTGCGGCGGACGCCTGACTCAACTCGGTGAGTTCAGACTGCGCCGTCATCGCTCCGGGGTTACTTCGCGCCGGGCAGGAGCGCGGTCGCCGTCTGCATGTTCTTGATGAGCTCCGCGACGTCGGGCACCTTGGCGTCCTTCGCCGGCGGCTTGCCGTCGGGCGTCATCTTGTCGACGGCGTGCGGCAGCAGGTGCGCGAGTGCGCTCGCGACCTTGTCGGTGGGGATGCCGACCTTCGCGGCGATCGACTTGACGGTGTCGTTGCCCAGCACGCTGCTGATCTGGTCGGCGGAGATCGGGAGGTTCTTGGCCATGCCGACCCAGGACTGCACCTTGTCGCCGAGTCCACCAGCGTTCAGCTTGCCGAGGACGTCGTGCACGCCACCGCCGCTCAACATGTCCTTGAGCGGCCCTGCGACCTTGGCCAGGTGTTCCGCGTCGAGGTTGTCCGTGATGGAGTCCATGATGCCCATGCCGGGACTGTAGCTCACCCGGCGGTCGATGGTGGTCAGCGGCAGCCGGTTCGCGCGCCCCGGTCAGTCCGACCCGACGTCGGGGCCGACGGGAGCGACGAACGTCTTCAGCATGCGCCAGCCGTGGACCGGCGACCAGCGCAGCAGGGTCATGCCCTTCATGACGAGGATGCGACCAGCTGGATCGACGGCGTCGATGACCGGGAACGGGAACACGCGGTAGATCTGACGCGCGCCCCGCGGGCACAGCTCGATCACCGCACCGCCGTAGACGGAGAGCGTGCGTCCACCCTCGACGGGGAGCAGCGTCGAAGCGCGCAGCAGCTCGCTGTGCGCAGCGGACGTCTTCCCACAGCGACCGAGGTTCTCCGGCTCCTTCCAGCACTTCTCCTTCCAGCTCCACGTCGAGGTCACGTCGGAGCTGGGGCGAAGTACGGCCTCGGCCTCCGCGTAATAGTTGTGGAAGATGTCGTGCGCGACGCGGTGCTTGCCGTCGAGCCGGAACACGTAGTTGTCGTCGACGCCGCACCTGTCGCGGTAGTGCGAGACCTGGTAGAGCGAGCCCTGCCAGCTGAACAGCTCGCCCGCGTGATCCGACCACGCGTACTCGGGGTCGGCGACGATGTTCCAGGTCTTGCCCTGGTCGGCGCTGGTCGCGACCGTGTCGTCGATGAACCCGACAAGCTCCGTGCCGTTCGTACCGATGCGGCGGTCGCAGCGTCCGGCCGGATCGCAGGCGATGAACGCGAGCGTGCGCCAGCTGACGCGGCCACCGCGCGCGCGCACGGCGACCTCGTCCGCGGCCTGCGCATAGATCACACCGTCCCGATCGATCGCGATGTGATCGATGGCGTGACCCTCGAACGCGCGGCTGAACGACCGCCCTTCGTCGTCGCTGACCCACACCGTGCCCTCGTGCAGCACGGCGAGCTGCGGCGCGCTCGGAGCGGCGAACACCCGGGCCGGCTTGTCGGCGATGTCGCTGACGTCCGCGGGATCGACCGCCCTGCCGATCGGGAGATCCGGCGTGGTCGGCGCGACGCACCCGAGCTCGTCGCCCTGCACGGCGGGGCGGGGGGCCTCGATCGTCCTCTCGATCGTGACGACGAGCGGCGGCGGCATGGAGATCGCGATCGTGGGCGGAGCGGCAGGCGCTGGAGGTGGAGGCGCGTGGAGCAGCGCCAGAGCAAGACCGACCGCCGTGGCGGCGCCGGCGCCGAAGCCGGTCGCGATCGCGAGGCGCTTGCGCACCCGCGACAGGCGTGGGCCGCGCGGGTCGACGATGGGTGCGAGCTCGGGATCGTTCGGCATCCCGGGCCGGCGAGCAAGCCGTGTTCCACGCAGCCTCGTCGACGGTGCGGGCACGGGGTGTGGCCGCTCGCACGCGCCTCGACGACTCCGAGGAGACACGCTCGGGCGGCCCGGTGGCCGCGAGCTCGATCGGACGCGAACGCACGAGCTCGATCGTGTATTCCGCCGCCGGCATCGGGCAGTTAGCTGCAACCGAGTCGGATCTGGCGTTGTCGATCCCTGCGGGGCGATTCGCCCCAACGCGCCGGAATCCGGAAATCTGCCCATGACGTCGAATTCCCCGGCTCCAGCGCGCGTCCCGTGTCACGTGATACGTTCACTTCCCGGGGGATCATGAACGCACTCTTGCATCTGACGCACGACTGCAATCTCCGCTGCCCGTACTGCTTCACGGGCAAGAAGTTCGATCGCGAGATGACGATCGACACCGCCAAGAAGACGGCGGACTTCATCGTCGACTACGCAAAGCAGCACGGCCAGCGCGCCGTGTTCTCGTTCTTCGGCGGCGAGCCCATGATGGCGTGGCCGGTGATGAAGGAGCTCGTGCTGTACGCCGAGCAGGTCGCGAAGGACGCCGGCGTCACCGCGCTGTTCCGCATGAACACGAACGGGATGCTGATCAAGGAAGAGCACCTCGAGTTCTTCGAGCAGCACGACCTCATCTTCATCCTCTCGATCGACGGTCACGAGGAGATGCACGACTCCGAGCGCGTCACCGAAGGTGGCGTCGGGTCGCACGCCGTGCTCGCCAAGAAGCTCCCGCGCTTCCTCGAGCACAACCCGGGCCTCATGGCCTCGGTCGTGATCACGCCGCACAACGTGGTGCACGCCGCGAAGGGCATCGGGTACCTGTGGGATCAGGGGTTCCGCTACCAGATCATCAAGCCCGACGTGACGCAGGCCTGGACGCGCGAGAACATCGCGGAGCTCGAGCGCCAGTACACCACGGTCGCCGAGGACTACCTGACCCGAACGCGCGCCGGCGACGAGCTGTATCTCAACCTGCTCGACGACAAGTGGATCAACCACGCGAAGGGCGCCGAGGGCCTCTCGATCCGCTGCGATGTCGGCAGCTCGCAGATCTCGATCTCGCCGGCCGGCAACCTCTACCCGTGCGTCCGCTGGGTGAAGGAAGACGAGGACGGCGTGCCGAACCTCGGGAACGTGTTCGAGGGGTTCAAGGCCGAGCAGCTCGCGAAGATCCGCGCGGAGTCCGCGGCGCCGAAGCAGCCGTGCGGCGACTGCTCTTTCAACGACGGCAGCTGCGCGAACGAGTGCGCCTGCGAGCACTACTCGGCCACCGGCCGCATCGACACGCCCGCGCCCGCGCTGTGCGAGCACGAGCGCGTGATGGTCCCGATCGCGAACCGCGTGGGCAACACGCTGTGGCGCGAGCGGAACCCCGTGTTCATGCAGAAGCTGTATCCAACTCTTCCGAAGCTCATCCAGATCCGAAC
>JAYVLW010000666.1:0-3153 GCA_043759315.1 Myxococcales bacterium | reverse complement strand
AAACGGCCAAGCCTCGCGATCCAGCCGCTCCGCGTCCCGCCCCTACGGCCAGTCCGCTCGCCGACGGGACCATTCCCTCCTGCGAAATCGACTGCCTGGCCTCATTCGTCTCCCGCGCCCGACAGCGCGCCCGTCGTCACGCGCACGAGCGCTCGTCCGATTTCGGGAAGTCGACCCTTCGCAATGCGACTCGTCGGGCCGCTCACGATCATCGCCGCGAGCGGCCGGCCATCTGCGGACAGGATCGGCGCGCCGACGACGCGCGCATCTGCGAGGATCTCGCGATCGTTGACGGCATAGCCCCGACGGCGCACCCGCGCGAGCGCGGCATCGCCATCGAGGTCGGGATGGGCGCGGCGCAAGTCCGCGAGCTCGTCTGCGGGGAGATGCGCGGCGATCGCGCGAGCGGCCGAGCTGTGGATCAGCGGCAGCTCGGCACCGACCGGCGCGGCGATTCTCAGCGCGTGCCGGCTCTCGACGACTTCGCGCACGCGCAGCCGCGCATCCTCGAGCGCGACGAGCATGACGGTCTCGCCCGTCTCGTCGCGGAGGCTCTCCATCCGGGGGCGGAGGGTCGCGACCAGGCTCGCAGCGGAGGTACGGCGCGCGAGCTTCGCCAGGGTCGGCGCGATACGCCAGCGCCCATCCGGGGTTCGATCGAGCCAGCGCGCCGCGTGGAGCGTCACCGCCAGGCGGTGGGCGGCGCTCTTGTCGAAACCGCTGGCGCGGGCGAGCTCGCTCACGCCGAGGGGTTGGCGCTCAGCGAGCAGCTCGACGAGGCGGCAGGCATTGTGGACGGATTGAATCTGCTTGACGGTCGACATTGCTTTCCCCTAGGCTCCTCATGAAGACACATATGTATTACATAGTAATACGATGCAGACAAGGGAGACTCATCATGGCGACCGATTCTCGAGGTTCGGGGCTTCCCTGGGTGGACGCGATCGCTAGGTCCTTCGAGCCCGTCTCCTTCGTCGGATTCCATCGCGATCGGGTTCCGACGCTCGTCGCTCGTCACGGCAAGCTCGTCGCCCGCGATCTCGAGGGAGCGGCGCCCTTCGCCCTCCGCCTGCCGAGCGGCGCCGCCTTCACCTGGTTCCCGTCGCCCGATGGTGTCCGGATTACCGAGGGCGACGATAAAGCCGACACAGTTGTCGAGCTCAATGAAGAGACATTCTCCGAGTTTATCCATCAGCTGCTGACGGCCTCGGGCTCAGTCCAGACGGGCCGCGCCAAGATCGTGCGGGGAAGCATCGTCGGCTGGCAGCGGTTCGAGCCGGCGATTCAATCACTTTGCGAGGGTCGCGAGATCTATGGCCCGCAAGTCTGGGAGACGCTCGTCGATCGGAGAGGCCAGCCGCTTGACCTGCGGCGCCGATTCTCGATAAACGACGATCTCGAAGAGATTCGCCACTACTTTCATACGGCAGGTTTCGTCCATCTCGAAGCCGTCTTCACGCCCGAGGAAATCGAGCGATACGGAGCCGAAGTGGAGCACGTCCGCTCTCGGACGACGCCCGGCGACCCCTTCTCCTGGTGGTCGATCGACGCGTCCGGCCGCGAGGTCGTGACCCGCATCAACTATTGCGGTCGCCATTCGAAGGCGCTCCAGGCGCTTTCTCACGATTCCCGGCTCGAGCGCTTCGCTCGTCTTGCGGGATCGACGTTACGAGTCTGCGACGACCGCCTCGACGGACCGATGGTGTTCATCAAGAATTCGCACGTCGTGAAGGGCAATGGAGATCTTAGTTGGCACGTGGACGACGGCATCGGAGGCCATCCCGTGATGTGTCCCCTTATCCAGGCGGGGGTCCAACTTGACCGCGCGAACGCCGAGAATGGACAGCTCGGCATCCTGGCCGGCTCGCACCGTTATTCGAAGCATTGGATCCAGTGGGGCCAGGAGGAGGGCCTCCCCGCCGTATTCCTCGAGACCGAACCGGGCGATCTCACGCTCCACTACGGAGATGCGATGCATACGACGCCGCCTCCGACCGGTGCGAACGCAGGACGTCGCGCGCTCTACTACAAGTTCGCAGAGCCGAAGACCTTCGAGTGGATCCCCGCGGACTGTCACTACAACGACGCCCTCTTCCGCCCGGACCCCAGCGGTCGGACGGCGAGCCGGGCGGCCTCGGGCAGCTGAGACACGCCCGAACGCGGTCGGGTCGGGGAAGAAAGCGGCCCGCGGCGAGCTGATGGTCGGCAGGACCCCGCGCGATCTCGATCTCGACCCGCGAGCGACTCGGCCGTCAACGAGCGTCGGGGGCGGCGGTCGGGCGAAATGGGAACAGAGCCACTCGAGTCGCTGTTGATCGCACGCCGGGACGGCCTATCGAGACACTCAGGTCAGTCGCCTTTGTAGGCTTCGAATGCGACAGCCCTGAATAATCCGGACTAGAGCACCGCGATCGGGTTAACCGGACACCCCGTCCCGCCCGGCACGCGAATCGAGCCCAGCGTGAAGAGGAAGCTCCAGCGGCGGCGCGTCGCACACGCCTCGGCCAACCCCCCGAGCGCCAGATTGTCGATCAGGTGGAGGCCCATGCTCGTGATCCCGATCTGATGGATCGGGAAGGGCCAGTTCGGAATTCCGAGACCCGGCATCGCGTCCGATATTCCGTCGCTCCCGAGCACGGCGATCTCGCGCTCACGCAGCCACGGCAGGCATTCGGCGTGGAGCCCCGCCATGCCGTGCGCCGGATCGAGGCGGCCTCCCTTCTCTTTGCGCAGCGCGGCGCGCCCCGTGCCGACGAGCAGGATGTCCCCGGCCTGTACGCGCACGCCCTGGCGCTTCTCGGTCGCCGCGAGATCGGCCAGCGTGACCACCGACCGATCGGGCGGCAAATAGGAGACGCCCTTCGTGGCAGCTACGTCGAGCAGCACGCCGCGGCCGACGATGCCGTCCGCGAACGAGAGCACCGTGTTACGGAGCGCGCCGTTGCTGCGCACGTCGGACGCCGGATACCCGTTGTACATCTTGCCGCGCCAGAACATGTGGCAGAGCGCATCGATGTGGGTCACGCCGAGGCCGTGGACCTGGCAGCCGAAGTAGTCGCTCGAGGCCTCGTAGCCCGGAATGCCGTGGCAATCGCGCGCGTCGCCCGCCGCGAGCATGTGATGCGAAGCGGGAAACGGAGTCTCCGCGCTGGG
>JAYVLW010000665.1:0-4632 GCA_043759315.1 Myxococcales bacterium | reverse complement strand
CCGCGCGGCCTCGGCAGGCGTCAGCGTCAGCGCGGAGTGCCCGAACCACTGCCTGGCCGCGGCCTCCGCACCGAACACCCCATCGCCCCACTCGGCGATGTTCAGATACAGCTCGAGGATCCGCTGCTTCGTCAGGTGATCTTCGAGAGCGAACGCGATCAGCATCTCGCGCAGCTTGCGGATGAAGCTGCGCGACGGCGACAGATAGAGGTTCTTCGCCACCTGCTGCGTGATCGTGCTTCCGCCGATCGCGAGCGAGCCGCGATCGAGGTTCGCGTCGACGGCCTTCTCGATCGCGTCCCAGTCGACACCATCGTGATGATAGAAGCGGTAGTCCTCGGAGTAGATCACCGCGGCACGCAGGTAGCGCGAGATCTTCCCGAGCGGGCGCCAGTCCCAGCGGAGGTCGAAGGGCTTGCCGGCTTCCTTCGCCTGCGCGCGGCGGAGGTCGATGAAGGCGGTAGAGGTCGGATTCTCGGTCGCGAGAGGAGCGGTGTTCGGCACCGAGCACCACAGCGCGAGGGCGCCGGTCGCGATCAGGAGCGTTCCGATCTCGACCGTCCGCATCAGGATCCGCCGCCATCGGCGCCGCGGTCGCGGTGCGGGCACAACCATGAACCGAGCATACGCGTGCGACCGGCGACCGGGACCGCGCGGACCACGCCACCCTCCGGCTTCGGCGGCTGCGGGCCGCCGAAGGCGCGTCACGCTCATCGGTTCTCCGGCGGACCAGCCCTCTGTTTCGGTCGTCGCGCGGGACCCGCGCCTGACCGGCAACGACATCGGCTACCAGCCGATGCATGCCGGCATCGCGCACCTGGCGGCGCCGACCTCGCCGCCGTCGTCTCGCGGTTTTCGCGATATCCGCACGGCTGCGGTATCGTGGCCACGGTGAGAGCCGTCGCGATCGTCAACGGCAACGCACGTCGCGTGCGCGGCCGGATGGAGAAGCGGCTGGCGAAGGCCTTGCCCGGCGGCGTGCGGTTCACCGAGTCGCTCGCCCATGCGCGCACCACCATTCGCGCGGAGATCGCACGCGGAGTGGACCTCGTGATCCTCGGCGGAGGCGACGGCACCGTGGTCATGGGCCTGACGCTGATCGCGGAGGCATGTCGCGGAACAGGGCGCCCCGAGCCAGCGATCGGTGTGCTGCGCCTCGGCTCCGGCAATGCGATCGCGGACACCGTCGGTGCGAACGACGACGCGGCCGAGGATCTACAGCAGCTCGCGCGCGGGCGCGGCACGTGGACGAAGGTCCCGATGCTCGACGTGCTGGGTGTGCGTGCGCCGTTCGTCGGGATGGGTGTCGATGCGCAGCTCCTCGAGGATCAGGAGGCGGTCGGTCGCGTCGTCGATCGGCTTCCAGGGGTGCGACGACTCGTCGGCGGCGGTGCGCGCTACGCGCTCTCGGTCGCGCTGCGATCCGTTCCGCGGTTCGCGACGACGGCGCGGCCGAATGTCGTGGTGACCAATCTCGGCGCGCCCGCCAGCGTGATGACACGCGAAGGCGCGACCGGCGCCACGATCGAGGCCGGGCGCGTCTTGTGGTCGGGCGCCTGCACGCTCGTCGCCGGTGCCACGATCCCGTTCTTCGGCTTTGGGCTGAAGATGTTCGCGTTCGCGAATGCAGAGGCCGGGAAGTTCCACCTGCGCTGCGGAGATGCCGGTCTATTCGAGATCTTGCGCAATGCACCGGCGGCGTTCCGCGGCGAGTACTTCTCCGAGCATGTCACCGACTTCCTGTGTGATCGCGTGGCGATCGAGCTCGACCGCGAGACCGCCGTCGAGGCCGGTGGAGAACTGCTCGGGCGCCGCACGCGGATCGAGCTCGGGCTGACGGATCCCGTCACGCTCGTATCGCTGGCCAAACTTCCGTTGTGACGGATCGCGAGAGCTACCTCGCGAAACGCTTCGGAAATCGGCGACTCGTGATCTCGACTAAATATCTTCTTTAGAAAAGCGTTTGACAGATCGAAGTACGGCTGTTATCCGTATCAACCATCGCCGGTTCGTTTTCGAGCCGGCACCAGACCAGGACCCCCCGTGCGGCAACTACACCCACATAACCTCAAACTGACCGAAAGGACATCGGCCGCCTTGTGGCGCCGATTCGCCAATTTCGTGTCCGTTTGCTCGCTTGCAGTGCCGTATGGCATTGGGAGCGAGGATACGGGTACCACCGCGGGGGCCCCCCACCGCTAGTCTCAGCATGAACTGCGACTAGTCCGTGAAGGGCCGCCCAGGGGGAAGACCTCCCCAGCGGCCCTTCGGCGTTTTCGGGCCACCGAGCTGATCTCGGCCCGGCGCCCTCACACAACCAACTTTGCGACTCGTGATCTGGAATCAACAACTCCAGATCTCGAATCGCGACAGGTGCGCCCGCGTAGTCCGCGGATGCATCGAGGCCCGGGGTGCGCCCACAACGCGCCGCGGGATATCTCTGACAATCGAAGAGCGAATGATGGGTGCCCCTGCAAGGGCACCGGAAACCGCGCTGCGCGATCACAGGACCGCGCAGCGCACTTCCCACTCTTGCGTAGTTGGTCTGCGCGCTCGGCTGAAGCCCGAGAGGTTCTGGTTCGATTCCAGAGGGTGGGGCCAAGGTTGCTCGTGCGCGTCCCGTGTCGGACGCAGCTACTCGACCCCGGTATCCCCCACCGCGGAACCCGGGACGCGCACGACGCCAGCACGGACCACGGGTTGGTAGCAAAATGGTCATGCACCGGTTTCTTAAACCGAGACACGTGGGTTCGATCCCCACCCGACCCACGAAGGATCAGCGGACGCGCCACCGGGCGCCCACGTTGGTTCGACAACCAGGTCTCGAACGACCCCATGCGGTCGAGACCGCCAAGCAGGTGAAGTGTTGCGGTGACACACCGGTGCGCCACACCGGAGTCCGCGGGTTCGATTCCCCGCACCTGCTCTTCGATCAGGTCGAGGTGCTGCGCACCTCGGGACGCTTCGCGTCCGCGGGGAATCGAGTCCCCCGATGTGCCGGGCGGGGCCCGGCCACCGGGGGTGGCGATTCCCTTACGTGGTCGACGATCAGGTCGAGGTGCTGCGCACCTCGGGACGCTTCGCGTCCGCGGGGAATCGAGTCCCCCGATGTGCCGTCCTTCGCTTCCTCTCTCCGCGTCGACTTCACTTTGCGTCCGGGCCTACGGGCTCGGGCCGGGCTGTTCGTCTCAGGTCCCACGGGGACACGACGAGAGCGACGCGCATTTTTCCTGCGGGCTTGGCCGATCGGTTAGGCGACGGGCTTCCACCCCGACCAGACGAGTTCGACTCTCGTGGTCCGCACGTTCCTGCGTCTTTCTCTGTTCTGTCTTCGCCCCTCTAGCTCAGCTGGTAGTAGCAACTGTTTCGTAAACAGTCGGTCGTCGGTTCAATTCCGTCGAGGGGCTCCGCCATTCGATTCGCGGGCCGAGGCGCGTGTGTTCTCACCCAACCTCGAACACGCACGCGCGATCACTTGTCCGCATCTGTTCACCGTCGCCACCCGGCGACGAGCCGCGCACCGCGTGGCTGACCGCCACCCGGCGGTCGCACTCACCAAACGCCGCCCAGGCTTCTGGGCCGGAGGAAGCTCATGTTCAAGTTCACCAAGTTCTTCTCGACCGTCTCGACCCCGCAGGATCAGCCGATCCCCGGAACCAACCAGATCCCGAACTCGGCCGGTGGCCATGCGTGGCAGCTCGATGACTGGGCGCGGCTCGACCGCTTCCTTGTCCTCGGCAGTGACGGCGGTACCTACTACATCGGTGAGCGCGAGCTGACCATCGAGAACGCCTCCATCGTCCAGCGCTGCCTCGCCGCGGACGGACTACGTACCCTCGCTCGGATCGTTGACATCTCCTACTCGGGACGCGCGCCCAAGAACGATCCGGCGATCTTTTCCCTCGCGATGGCCGCGAAGCTCGGCGACGAGACCACGCGTCGTGCGGCGTATGCCGCGCTACCGAAGGTCTGCCGCACGGGCTCCCACCTGATGCACTTCGCGGAGTACGCGCAGGGCTTCGGCGGCTGGGGACGCGGCATGCGCAAGGCGGTCGGTAGCTGGTTCAACACCAAGCCGGCCGAGGACCTGGCGTTCCAGCTCGCGAAGTACCAGGCCCGCGACGGATGGTCGAACCGTGACCTGCTTCGCCTCGCGCACCCGCGCGCAGCGTCGCCGTCGCACGATCGACTGTTCGCGTGGGCGGTCAAGGGCGAGCTGCCCGCGGGCGCCGAGTCAGATCCGGCGTGCGCGCTGATCGTGGCGATGACCGAGCTCAAGTCCCTCGTGGACGTCGGCCGGGTGCAGGCCCTGATCCGCGAGCGCCGCGTGCCGCGCGAGTGCATCCCGACCCAGTGGCTCACCAGGCCGGAGGTCTGGGAGGCGCTGCTCGAGGCGATGCCGATGACAGCGATGATCCGGAACCTCGCGACGATGACGCGGGTCGGACTTGTCGCCCCCGGCTCGGCAGCGGCTGCGAAGATCGCGAACCAGCTACGCGACCCACAGCGCCTCGCGAAGGCGCGTGTACATCCGATCGCGATTCTCGCCGCGCTCACGACCTACAAGTCGGGGCGAGGCGTGCGGGGCTCTGGAGTGTGGCAGCCGGTCGCGTCGGTCGTCGACGCGCTGGA
>JAYVLW010000664.1:0-2638 GCA_043759315.1 Myxococcales bacterium | reverse complement strand
TGCATCGATTGCTCGCGCGTACGTCGACGGTAGTTCTTCACACCGTCGTACACCGAGTACACGTAGGTGAAGATCGCGCCGACGCCGCCGATCGCGTTGATCGCACGCAGGGTCGGCGCGCTGCCGTAGTGATCGTTCCCCTTGTCGTCGCACGTGAGGCTCGAGCCGGCGTCGCCGGTGACCCGCGTGCACCACGAGCGCAGCACGAGCGCGCTGGTGAGGTTCGCGACGAGGAACACCCCGAGGACGCCGCCGATCACGTAGCCCTTCGTCGGTTCGCCGTTCTGCCGCTGTGCGAGCACCGGCACGAACGTCACGAGCCAGCTGCGCTTCAGCTTCGGCCGGCGTGCCTTGAGCTCGGCGTTGTACTTCGCCTTGAGGTCGTTGAAGAACGTCAGCACCTCGGGCGGGTACAGCGCGGGATCGAGCTGACCGTCGAGATCGATGCGCAGGTACGCGACGAAGTGATTCTCGGCGTCGAGGCGGCGGAGCAGGAAGAAGGCGGCGAGGCCGGCGAGCCGGTGCGCCTCGGCGAGATCCGCCGCCGGGAGCTGGCCGCGCAGCAGGGGATCGACGAGCTGGCTGACCTGCAACCAGTCGCCCGCCGTCGCCGCGGTGTTGCCATCGCGCAGCAGGTCGGCGGGCGACGCCGGTGGCGCACCCTGCGCGTGCACCGCCGGCATCACGCTCGCGAGCGCGAGCACGAGCGCGACGAGGATCGCGACGACCTTCACCGCCATGCCGTGACCATCCGCTTGAGGTGAGGCCGCAGGATCTCGAGGATCTCGCGCGCGACCCGGGCGGCCATCGCATCCGCCTTGATGTTCTTGTCGCCGACGATCGAGTCGGTGACGAGCACGCGATCGAACACCACGCCGACGGCGTCGGCGACGACCACGTGGACGCGCGCGCGCGCGATCGGGATCGTGTCACTCGAGATCGAGAAGCTCCTGATCTCGAACACGACACCGAGGTCGGTGCCGCCGGCCTTGATCGTCTTGACCGCGGCATCCTTGCGCAGCAGCTTCGGCTCGGTCTGCTTCGGCTCGCGCCGCTGGCGCGCGGCCCATGGGGAGATCTGCGCGACGAGCGCGTCCTTCAGCGCATCCTGCGAGGCGGTCTTCGAGCTGGTGCTGACACCGACGAGCAGCGGCCGCATCGATACCTCGGGCTGCACCACCGCCACGTGCGGCTCCTTCGGATCGGGTAGGGCGACAGCCTTCGGCTTCAGCGCTTCGAGCTTGTCGCGCACGATCGGGAGCAGCTTCGCCGACAGCTCGGCCGCGGCCTTGTCGATGTTCGGCAGGCCTTGCACCTGCGACTGCGTGATCGCGAGCGTGGTGCCGTCGACCGGGTTGCGCACGCGCAGCGCCAGCGTCACGAGATCCGCCTTCGTCGCGCCGATCGTGCCGTCGACGATCAGCTTCGCGCGGTCGGGCATCGCCATCTTCGGTCCAACGACGACGACGTCGATGCCGCCGGCGACCAGCGCGCGCGCGATCTCGCTGGCGACCGGCTGACCGTAGATCGCGAGCCGCGCGTCCGCATCGAGCGGCAACAGGGCGACCGCCTCCCCCTTCGGCGCGTCGGCGTGTGCGGACGCGGAGACCGTCAGGGCCGCAACGACGAGGAAGAGCCGGATCCCGAACATGCGCCGATCCTACATCGCTGCCGGGTCGGGGTACGCGAGCGTGAACGATCCGTGTCCATCGGTCGCGACTTCGACGATCGGCCGGGACTTGTCGAGCCCCGTGCAGCTCTGACACAGGATCTGCACCGATGCGCCGACGATGGGGTTCGAGCTGCCGGTGATCGTCACGTCGCCGCTGATGTACACGGCCGGCGGCAACGTGTAGCTGCCGGCAATGGTGGTCTTGTCGTACGCGACGAGGGGGCCGCGGCGGCCCTGCGGATCCGACCACCGCACGTCGTAGGTCCCACCGGTCGGGATGCTCCCGACGACACGCCCGCCCACGTCGCCCGTGAAGTGAAGCGCCGGTGAATTCGCAGCCGCGAGCTCGCCCTTCGGGATCAGATCGAGCGTCACCCCCGACAACGCCTCGGTGCCTCCCATCGCGGTCGTCGACAGCGGCGTCATCGCGGGGGCATCGATGAAGGCGGGCGTGCCCGCCACCACCGTCCCCACCGCGAGGTCACCCTGCGCCACGGTCGTCACCGCGAACAGGGTGGTCGCGGGCGCCAGCACCGACGGCAGGTTGCCGCCTGCATCGGTGGTCGTGGGAACGCGGAGGTAGCCGCTCGCCACGCCGCCCGCGATCGTGCCCGGGTTCGCGACGGTGCCGACGATGACGACCGGGCGGTTGGACAGCGCGGTCGCGCCGCGTCGCACGGGGACGCCGCTGAGGTTGCGCAGGGTCAGGCTCGCGTAGCTGACGTCGATCGGGCTGGTCGTGGTGATCACGCTGGTGGCCTCGAGCCGCGGCAGACCACTCGGCGCGGGCGGAGTGACCTCGACCTTCACCATGGCTCCGGAGCGGTGATGACCGAGGACGGTAAACGTGCCATCGGCCGCCGTGGTGGCGAGCGTCGTCGGAACGCCGTCGATCGTGACCTGGACGCGAGCGTTCGCGATCGGCGTGGCGCCCTGATGCACCGTGCCGGTGATCGGGTCGGGCGC
>JAYVLW010000663.1:0-17500 GCA_043759315.1 Myxococcales bacterium | reverse complement strand
CCCAGCGGATCGACGTCCAGCACGTCGACCACGCTCTTGCTCTCGATCACCATCTCCTCGAACTGGGTCTCGATGACGAGCCTGCGCACCCGGTTGCCGAACACGTCCTCGTAGTCGCGGCTGTGCGTGGGCACCGAGACGTTCAGCTCGTGCGAGATCACGCTCTGCAGGCGGTCGTGGTACGGGGTGAGACGGAGCAGGTGCGTCGACCGCTCGATCGGCTTCTCGTACTTGTAGACGGTGCGGTGCGTGACATCGAACCTGCGCGGCTCGGCCTTGACCGGCCGGCGCAGCGTGCGAGGGCTCGGCGTGGGCGCGTCGGTGGTGCGCTCGCTGATGATCGCGCCCTCGCGGATGATCATCAGCGTTCCTGGCGCGAGCTGGCGCCACACGATCGACTTGTCCGCGTCGCCGACCCGTGCGGTGAGCTGCTCGGAGCAGATGATCGCGCCCTTGCGGGCCTTCGCACCGCGGCGCGTGAGATCGACCTCGAGGTCATCGTCGCCGAAGGCGATCTTGTCGTAGGGCGGCACCAGGAGGCCGACCCACATCGGCACGCCGCGGTGATCGGCGTGGACGAGCAGGTCGCGGCCGTCGGTGAGGCACAGCGTGAGCTCGCCGATCTTGTTGAGCTCGGTCAGCCACCCGTGGACTTCGTCGAGCTCGACGTCCATCAGGCTGCGCCAGCCCTTCTCGACGAAGCGGTTGAGCAGGATGCAGAACATCTGCTCCGTATCCGTGGAGCCGACGGGTTCGAACGGGCCCGTGGTGTCTGGCTTGTGATCGAGGCTACCGGCATGGCCGATCAACCAGTCGCGGCGGCCCCACGTGCGGTGGAACGGTTGCGTGTTCGCGTCCGAGAGCGCGCCCCAGGTGGCGTGGCGGATGTGGAGCACGAACATGTTGCTCTCGACCTGCTCCCAGGCGAGCGCGAGCTGGCTCCGGATCGAGGCCTGGGGCGGTGCGGGCTCCTTGAGGATCGCGGCCGAGGGTTCACCCGAAGGGTAGTAGCCGAGGCCCCAGCCATCGGGCAGGGTGCGGCCGGCATCGAGACAATGCAGCGTGAACGATGGTGCGAGCTCACCCTCGAAGGACATCGCGAGGAGGTTCGGCACGCCGCGACTGTATCAGGGTACGCGCCCTGCGCCGAGGAGCTCCGATCCGAGTGTTCCGCAGATCTCGTGGACTTCATCCACGACGTGCGTGAGGAGATCGTGAACACCGGATCCGGACACGGCCTCCGCCTCGCGTGCGCGCACCCAGACGTCGAGCACGCGCAGTCGCTCGAGCGCTCCGCCGCCGGGCAGCTCGTGGCGATCGGGCGGTCGGATATCGCACAGGCGATCGTACGCGGACTTGACGCAGTACGCGATCGAGCGCGGGAACGCCTCCTCGGAGATCAGGAACCTCGCCACGCCTTGCGAGCTGATCCGTCCCGCGGCGCGCTTCATGTACGCCTCGCTCCCTGACAGCCCGCGCAACAGCGACAGCCACAGCGCGGTCTCCACGACCTCGTCGGCGTCGCTCGCGCGGCGGCGTGGGAGGTTCGTGAACGCGTGGTGGTGGACGTCGAGCATGCGCGCCGTCTGGTTGACGCGCTCGAGGAGGACGCCGAGCCACATGAAGTCGAGCGGCTCGTCGTGGAGCATCGTCGAACGGAGCAGGCCGAGCGTGAGCTGCGTGGAGCGGCGCACGTGCTGGTAGAACGCCTCGCGGTGCTGGGCGAAGTTCGCCGTGGCGCCATCGGAGCGCATCCACAGGTGCAGCTCGTTGACGGCTTCCCAGGCCTCGAGCGAGAGCACCTCGCGGATCGACCGGGCGTTCCAGCGGGCACCGACGACGGAGCGGGCGAGCGAGACGCCGTTGGCCTCGTCCCACACCATGAAGCGCTGCACGACCTCACTGTCTCCCCATGCGGCGTGGTCGTCGTCGTTGTCGGCGAAGCGTGCGAGGAACTCGTCCTCCTCACCGGATACGACGATCACGGGCCTCCACACCTGCGCGCTCGGGAGCTCGGCATCGAGGGAGAGCGAGACGCTCGCGGCGAGCATGCGCGCGGTCGCTTCGGAGCGCTCGACGTAGCGCCCGAACCAGAAGCAATGATCGGCGACGCGGGAGATCATCAGCCGGTCTCCTTCATCACCCAGGTGTCCTTGCTACCGCCGCCCTGCGACGAGTTGACGACGTAGCTGCCCTCCTTGAGCGCGACGCGCGTCAGCCCGCCCGGCAGCACCCACGGTCCCTCGCGCGAGGTCAGGATGTACGGGCGCAGATCGACGCGGCGCGGCTCGACGGTCCCGGTCCCCCCCGTGGCCCGCTCGGCGATCCACGTGGGGCACGAGGACAGCTCGATGCGGTGCTGGGCGATGTAGCGGCGCGGCTCGGCGAGGATGCGGCCGCGGAACTCCTCGAGCTCGGCGGCGCTCGCCTGCGGGCCCATCAGCATGCCGTAGCCGCCTGCCTCGTCCACGGCCTTGACCACCATCTCGGCGAGGTGATCGAGCACGTACGCGCGGTCCTCGTCGAACAGGCACACGTAGGTCTGCACCTGCTCGAGGATCGGCTCCTCGCCCAGGTAGAACTCGATCATGTCGGGGACGAACGGGTAGACCGCCTTGTCGTCTGCGACGCCGTTGCCGGGCGCGTTCGCGAGCGCGACGTTGCCGGCGGCATACGCGCGCATCAGGCCGGGCACGCCGAGCAGGCTGTCGGGCCGGAATACCTCGGGATCGAGGAACGCCTCGTCGGTGCGCCGGTAGATCACGTGGACGCGCTTCGGGCCGCGCGTGGTGCGGCAGAACACCTTGTCGCCGTCGACGATCAGATCCGGTGCCTGCACGAGCTCGAGCCCCATCGTGCGCGCGAGGAAACTGTGCTCGAAGTACGCAGAGTTGTGCGGGCCCGGTGTCAGCACCACCGCGTTGCAGTCCTGCTCGACCGGCGACACCGAGCGCAGCGTCTCGGCGAGGCGCGTGGGGTAGTGATCCACGCGGTGCACGCGCGCGGCATCGAACACCCGCGGGAACAGGCGCTTCGAGATCAGGCGATTCTCGACGACGTACGACACGCCGCTCGGCGTGCGGATGTTGTCCTCGAGCACCCGCCACGTGCCGGCGGGATCGCGGATCAGATCGACACCCGAGATGTGGATGCGCACGCCACCGGGCGGCTTGATCCCGCGCAGCATCGGGCGATAGCCGGCGGCCCCGAGGATCATCTCGGCGGGCACCACGCCCGCGGTGAGGATCTTCTGCTCGCCGTAGATGTCGTCGAGGAACGCCGAGAGCGCACGCAGGCGCTGCTGCAGACCGCGCTCGAGCGGGCTCCAGTCGGAAGCGGCGATCAGGCGAGGTAGGAGGCAGAACGGGAAGATCTTCTCGGTGCCGCGCGCGTCGCCGTAGACCGAGAATGTCACGCCCTGCTGGAGCAGCGCGGTCTCGGCGAGCTGCTGCGCCCGGGCGAGCTCGTCGGGCGACATCTTCGCGAGCAGCGCCGCGACGCGGGCGAACGGAGGCCGCGCCCGGTCGCCATCGAACATCTCGTCGTAGGTCCCGGGGAGCGCGGCCTGTGGATAGCGATCGAACAGCCCGGCGAGCGGTCCCTGTGACTGGGACTGGCTCTGCGTCATAGGTGCATCGTACCGCGCGTCCGGAGCAGCATGCGGGGATGGACGTGCGAAAGCCGCCTAGTACGGTGCGAAGTGCTGGTGCGACGCACGCCGGCCGTCGAGTCGTGCGATGTCGTCGTCGCTGAACCCACCCTCACGACCGCGCGGCAGCCGTGCACCGATCCAGCCGATCACCATCGCGCGCGCGCGTTGGCCGGCGGCGCCTGCCTCGCTCTCTCCCTCCACGCACTCGTCCCAGAGCTCGAACAGCGCCTGCCGGCGGGCGGCCGCGTCGGTCGTGGTCGCCCACAGTGTCGCGAGGTTGTTCGCCATCAGCTCCGCGCTCTGGGCGAGCTGCTGCGCGCGATATGCGGCGCCGCTCTGGGCGCGCTCCGCCCGCGTGTCATCGAGCAACTTCAGCTTCCGTGACGCGAACGGATCGCCGACGAACTTGCGGTGCAGATAGCTGGTGATGTCGGTCTTGCCGCCGAGGATCGGAATGATCACCCCGTCGCCCGAGAGACTCCGCTCGACCTTGGGCTTGTGGCGCTTCGCGGTCTCCGGCTCGACCGCGTCGCACATCCCGTCGCCGAAGTCCTCGCACAGCCCGGGCACGGCCTGGAGGTGGCGCGGGAGGTCCTGCATCTTGCCGACGCGCGTGTCGCGATACGGATCGTCGCGCCAGGCCGCCAGGTCATCGCCCGCCTCCTTCGCGCCCTCCAGGATGCTGCTCGGCGTCGGCAGCGGCACCTGCCAGTGCCATTCGATGTCCTTCTTGTCCGAGATGTCCACCGTGCCGTCGCCGTGCACCTTGAACGTGGCCACCGCATCGTCGATGCGACCCTCTCGCCCCGCGGGCGCGATCTTGCCGGTTGGCTTCGCGCGCTCCTCCGGCGGACGCTCCGGTCCGAGCGCGCGCGCCGCCGCCTCCTCCGACAGGGACAGGTCGTGCCTCATCCCGCGCATCGCGAGCGGGTTCGCTCGCCCTGGCTCGATCGTCGGGGCGCTCGGTCCGGCGGCCGCCGCCTCGGCACTCGCTGCCGGTCCCGGGGGCCTGCCGCCGGTGACGATCCGCCGGGGCGTCGCTGTCGGCGCGACCGGGTCAGCGACCATCTCCACGTCGATCCCCGCCACCACCTTTGCGGGTTCGGGCGCCGGCAGCACGATCTCGATGGCGATCGGGGCCGCGGTCTCTCTCGCCCGCGGAGCCTCGCGCTCGTCGTCGAACCCGTACGCGATCGCGCCGAGCGCTGCGCCGTGCGCGAGGACCGAGACGACGAGCGCGCGTGACCCGGCCATCGCTCCAGTGTGACCCGCGGCGCGTCCTCGTGGTTGCCCGGGAATCGTCGTCACCGCCGGTCGACGACCCGTCCATCGCGCATGGCGAGCTCGGGCCCGAGTGCGGCGACCGCGGCATCGTGCGTGGCCACGACCAGCGCCGTCCCGGCGCTCGTGACCTCGCGAAGCGCGTCGAGCACGGTCGCGGCGTTCGCGGAGTCGAGGCTCCCGGTCGGTTCGTCGGCGAGGACGAGCCGAGGTCGGTTGACGAGCGCCCGCGCGATCGCCGCGCGCTGGCCCTCACCCGTCGACAACAGGCCCGCGCGCGTGGTCGCTCGGTCGGCGAGTCCGAACCGTTCGAGCAGGGCATCGGCCGCGCGTCGCGCAGCCGCGCGTGAACCACCGGCACGCCACGCGGGGAGGGCGATGTTGTCGCGCGTGGTCAGGTGCTCGAGCAGGTTGTGGGTCTGGAACACGAAGCCGATCCGGCCGAGCCGCTCGCGAGCGCGGGTGCGCGCGGACCACGCGGTCGTATCCGCCCCGTCGATCCAGATCTTGCCGCCGTCGGGTCGATCGAGGAGTCCGAGCAACATCAGCAGCGACGTCTTTCCACACCCCGACGGACCGACCAGCGAGATCCATGCCCCGGCGTCGATCGTGAAGGACACGTCGCTGACGATCTGGAGATCGCCGATCGTGCGGCGAAGGCCTTCGGCGCGCAGCACGGGCTCGCTCACGTCGTACCTCGCAGGATCTTGCCCGGATCGGTGCGCGCGGCGCGCCACGCGGGCACGACTCCCGCGAGCACCGTCGTCGCGAGGACCAGCAGGGCAGGAGTCGCGAACGTGGTCGCGCGGAGGGTGGGGCGAACCACGAAGCCGGGCGCGGCGAAGATCGGATGGCTGCCGAACCACAGGATCAGCGCGTATCCCACCGCGCATCCGACGAGCGCCCCGATCACGCCGACGATCATCGCCTGCGTCAGGTGGATCGCGAACACCTCGTGACGCGCGATCCCGACGGCACCGAGCACCCCGATCTGGCGCTGGCGGTGGAGGACGTGCACGTAGAGCAGCGCCCACACCGGCATCAACACCGCGAGCCAGACCATCGCCCGCGAGACGATGCTGATCGCCGCGCTCGCCGCGATGGCGCTGCCGAGGAACGGCGAATCGTCGGCCCAGGCGACGGCCGACAGCTCCGGTCGTTCCTGCTCGAGACGGGCGGCGTGGGCGCGCGCGGCACCGTGATCGTTCAGGTGGACGAGGATCACGGACGCCGCGTGGGGAGCGCCGAGCTCCCGGGTGAGAAACCCGCGGTCGACGACGATCGACTCGGGGGCGACGAAGCTCCCCGCAGCGAGCCCGCGGACGGTCATCGTGTAGCGTCCGAGCTCGTCGGCAGGACTCAGGCTCTCCCAGCCCGTGCCGAACACGATCCGCAGCTGCACGTCGGCCCCGACCGTCAACCCGAGCCGGCTCGCGAGCGCCGTGCCGATCACCACGCCGTGGTCGTCGCCCGCAGCGAGTGCCGTGCCTTCGACGACGAGGTACGGCAGACGCGGCGCGGTCGCATCGAGCCCCATGACAAGCGCACCCTTGAAGTTGCCGTCGACGCCGAGCGCGCCGGGGAGGAGCAATGCCGGCACGGCCGCGACTACTCCGGCGCGCGTGGCGAGCGAGGCGGCCAGCGCATCGCCATCGTCGAACCGCGATCCCTTCCGCGGACGGACGCGGACGTCGCCGGAGCCGACGACCACGCCCTTCGCCATGATCTCCTGCTCGTAGCCATCGAGGTTCGCCTCGTTCGGGATCTGGAACGCGACTCCGCCCGCCACGGCGACGCACAGCAGGATCGCGATCAGGCGGCTCTGGAACAGCCCTCGCCACGCGAGGAACATCAGCAGCCCGATCGGCATCCGGTCGCGCACGGTCTCCGCCAGTGTACGTCGTGGCCGCGTCGAACGACGGGTGCGGCTCGGCTATACTCGCGCGCGATGCCGTCGTCGGGACCGGACGCACCGGCGTGGCCTCGCAGAGTCCTGCGCCTGCTCGCGCCGTGGGCGATCGAGGCGGTCGTCGTCGTGGCGATCATCTTCCTGTACCAGCTCACCAAGCTGCGCGCGACGGTGGCGCCGGAGCTCGCGATGGACCATGCGCGCAGCGTGGTCGCGTTCGAGCGGACGTGTGGACTGTTCTTCGAGCCGGCGATCCACCGGGCGATCCTCGATCACACGGATCTCATGCCGGTGTTGCGCTGGCTCTACCTCAACCTCCACTTCCCCGTGACGCTCGCGTTCCTCGTGTGGGTCAGGTACCGGCATCCGCGGCGCTATGCGCGGATCCGCAACGGGTTCGCGCTCGCCCACGTGGTAGCTCTGATCGTGTTCGTGCTCTACCCGTGTGCGCCCCCGCGGATGTTCCCGGATCTCGGGTTCGTCGAGGTCCTGCGCCTGCCGTACGAAGGCACGCACAACCCGTACGCGGTCATTCCATCGATGCACTACGGATACGCGACCCTCGTCGGCGGAGGCTTGATCTGGCTCGCGCGCCCGGCCTGGCTTCGCCTGCTCGGGGCGTTCTACCTCGTGCTCATCCTGTTCGTGATCGTCGCCACCGCGGCGCACTTCATCATCGATGCGCCGCTGGGCTCGATCACCGTTGGTGCGAGCCTCGCGCTCGCGGGAGCGTTCCGGCGCGATGTCGTACCGAGCTGACCGCCTCGCCGGCAAGCGCTGCCTCATCACGGGCGGCTCGCGAAACCTCGGAGCCGCGATCGGCGTCGCCGTCGCGCGCGCGGGCGGGTCGGTGGCCTTCACGTACAGCACGTCGGACGAGGATGCGGCGACCGCGAAGCAGCGGATCGAGACGGCGGGTGGCCGCGAGGCGCTGGTGTTCAAGGGCTCGGTGGCCGACCGCGCGCACGCCGACGCGACGGTGAAGGCGGTGGTCGCCGCCTGGGGCGGGCTCGACATCCTGATCAACAACGCGGGGATCACGCAGATCCTCCCGATCGCGCTCCTCGAGGAGGGCGACTGGGATCTGGTGATGGACGTCAACGTCAAGGGCGCGTACCTGTTCTCGCGCGCGGCGCTGCGGCCGATGATCCGCGCGAAGGCGGGCCGCATCCTCAGCATCGGTTCGTTCGGCGACGGGCGGGTCGTGCACGGCGCGGTTCACTACGCGGCATCGAAGGCGGCGCTCGGTGGGTTCACCGAGGCGCTGGCACGCGACGTCGGGCGGTACGGGATCCTCGTCAACTTGCTGCAGCCCGGCCTGCTCGCGGAGGGCCTGGGGCAGAGCGCGCCCGAGACGCGCCTCGCCGAGTACCTCGAGCAGCATCCGGCGGGACGGTTCGGCACGCTCGACGAGATCGCGGAGGCCGCGGTGTGGCTGGTCAGCGACGACAACTCGTATCTGACCGGAGCGCGCGTTCCCGTGGACGGTGGCGTGTGACCCGGCGCGCCCTCGTGCTGGGCGGCACCGGACGTGTCGGCGCCGCGGTGCTCGCCGAGCTCGCGCGCGCCGGCGTGCCGGCGTGGTTCACGTTTCATCGCAACGCCGCGCTGGCTGCCGAGCTCGCCGCCGGTGGTGCGCACCCGCACGCGCTCGACCTCCGACGGCCGCTCGAGGTCCGAGCGTTGATCGCGACGATGGCAGAGGCCGACCAGCTGCCCGACGTGCTGATCCACTGTGCGGCGCATCCCGACTGGCGCTCGTTCGAGGACATCGACGACGCCGGCTGGGACGACGTCCACGCCGTCGCGGTGCGCGCGCCGTTCCTCGCGATCCAGGCGCTCGTCCCTCGGCTCGCCGGGCGTGGTGCCGACGTGGTCCTGTGCGCGGGACTCTCGGCGGCGCGGCCGGTTCCCGCGCAGCCACAGGCGGCCGCGGCCCACGCAGGTCTCGCCGGGCTCGCACGGTCGCTGGCGCGCTCGCTCGGGCCGCAGCACATCCGTGTCAACGTGGTGGCGGTGGGGATCCTCGACGGAGGGACCGCCGATCGCATCGACGCGAAGTTCGCCCGCGACCACCGGCGGTTCGCGGCGCTCGGCCGGACCGGCACGGCGAGCGAGGTCGCGAAGGCCATCGTCTGGCTCGCGCTCGACAACAGCTACATGTCCGGGACGGTCCTGCCGATCGCGGGCGGCATCTGAGCACTCAGTCGACGACGTGCAGGCGCTTGCGCAGGCCGTCGACGCCGTGGCCCAGGTTCTGGCGGCTCTTCTGCCAGCGCGGATCGCTCTTGCGATGGATCACGCGATAGCCGCAGTTCGGGATCATGCGGCCGTCGGGGATGATCTGCATGCTCGTGCACTTGCGGAGCACGGATGCATCGAACGAGTGATCGTCCATGTAGTTGTGGAGGAACACGTTCTTCACGTACTTCTCGACCAGGCGGAGGCGTTGCTCCGGCGTCGGCCGGGTCGGGCCGCTCGGGTAGAGCTCGGCGAGCATCACCTTCAGGGTGGCCAGGATCGCCTCGCCGCGCTCGAGCTCGTCCACGCGCGCGAACACGCGATCGATCATCTCCTTCAGCAGCACCTCGTGGCGCTCGTCGGGCTTGGCGATGAACGCGTTCTTGACCGCGGACTCGTAGATGTCCGGATCGGTGAACCGTAGAAACGGGATGGTCGAGCCATCGAGGAGCGTGAGGACGTAGGTGATCGCGACGCAGTTGGGGTGCGGATGGGCCATCGGCATGAAGTCGGAGACCTTGAGCAGGCCGTCCGATTGCGTCTCGATCGAGCGCAGCAGATCCGTGCCGGTGATCCGATCCATCGGATCGAACTTCATGAGGCGCCCGCCCGAGCCGGTGTAGGACATGGTCTGGACCTCGAAGCCGCGGAGGAACGGCTTGGACAGCGTGTACTTGAGGATCGCTCCGATCTCGTCGTCGTTGAGCCCCCGGATCACGGTCATCAGGATGCTCGTCTGCACCCCGTGCTTCTCGAGGTTCTCGAGCGCCTTCTCGCGGAACTTCGTCATCTCGTTGCCGCGCAGCACCTGGTTCTTCGACGCGTCGGTGGAGTCGAGCTGGAACAGCACGTACGCGCCGACATCGCGCAGCCGCTTGACCAGCTCCTCGCGCTTCGCGAGCAGGATGCCGTTGGTCGCGATTCCGACCCGCGGGATCCGCTTGCGCTTGTACGCCATCTCGATGAGCTCGACGAGCTTCGGGTGCGCCGTGGGCTCTCCCCCGGTGAGGACGAGAATGTCGACGTCGGAGTCGGACTCGTCGAGGATGTCGAGGCACCTCGTCATCTCGTCCGTGGTCATCTCGTAGTCGTGGTTGTTGTCCGCGAAGCAGATCGGGCAATCGAGGTTGCACACGTTCGTGATCTCGATGACCGGCACGGAGTTGTTCTGCTCGTGCTCGGGACACGCGCCGCAATCCTGCGGGCATCCCTTCTCGGTCTTGGTCTGATACTTCTTGAGCATCAGGCTCGGCGAGGTCCACCGCTGCGTGTCCTTGTAGATCGCCGCGTCGGAGGCGATCAGCGTCTGGAACCGACCGTGTTCGGGGCACGACTTCGACATGAAGATCTTGCCATCGCGTTCCTTGAGCGCGCCGGGGAGCGAGATGTGGCAGACCGGGCAGATGCTCACGGTCATGTTGAGGTACGTGTAAGGGTTCGCCTTGTTTGCCATCACCAGCCTCCATTCCGAGGGAGCCGCACGGTAACATCAGGCGCGGTGGCGAGCAGCGGCACGATCGGGAAGCTTCCTCCCGGACCTGCCGGCCCGGCGCTCCTCCAGTCGGCGCGCTACTACCGCGACCCGTACGGCTTCCTCCGCGCGTGCCACGAGAAGTACGGCGACTGGTTCACGATCCGGCAGGTGCCGTGCGGCACGCTCGTCCACATCGCGGAGCCGGCGGCGGTGCGGCGCTTGTTCGCCGGCGACGCCTCGCACTTCGCGGGCCGCATCAACGCGTACATGGAGCCGGTCCTCGGTCGGGGGTTGTTGCTGCTCGACGGTGAAGAGCACGCGCGCGAGCGTCGCTGGCTCGCCCAGTCGCTGGCGGACGCTCGGATCCGGAGCATGGCTGGGGACATCGGCGACCTCGCATTGGCCGCCGTCGCGGAGTGGCCGCTCGGGACGCCGATCCCACTTCGCCCGCGCCTCGAAGCGCTCGCGTTACAGGTGATCCTGCGCGTCGTGTTCGGGGCCGCGGGGAGCGCGCGGCTGGCGGACCTCGGCGCGTTGATCCTCCGGCTCAAGGCGCGCGATCTCGCCACGAGCGTGATGGCCGCGCTCCCGTTCGGCCTCGCGAAGTGGCGGCTGTCCGGAGCCGCGGTCCGGACTGCCGAGGCGATCGACCGGCTGATCTACGCGGAGCTCGCGATGCGCCGCGATGGCGGCGTGCCCGACGACGGCATGGTCGCCCGCTTGCTCGCCAGTCGGCCCAGCGACGAGACCCGCGGCGCTTCCGACCGAGCGATCCGGGACCACCTGATGACGGTGATCTTCGCCGGTCACGAGACCGTGGCGACGACGCTCGCGTGGACGTTCGAGCGCGTCACCCGGCACGCCACCGTGATGGCCGAGCTCGAGGCCGCGGTCGCCACCGGCGACCAAGCGTACCTGGAGGCCGTGATCCTCGAGACCATGCGCCAGCGGTCGGCGATCGCCGATGTCGCGCGCGAGCTCGGCGAGCCGATGGAGATCGGAGGGTATCGCCTCCCCGCCGGCACGCGCGTGTGCCCGGCGATCACGCTCTTGCACATGCGGCGTGACGTGTTCGGAGATCCCGAGGCGTTCCGGCCGTCGCGCTGGCTCGACAAGGGCAACCGCGCCGACGATCCGGCGATCTACCTGCCGTTCGGCGGCGGGATCCGGCGCTGCATGGGTGCGTATCTCGCGATGCTGGAGATGATGACCACCCTGCGCACGATCATGTCGCGGGTCCGGGTTCGCGCGCCTGATCTCCAGCCCGAACGGGGCAGCAGCAACGGTGTCACGATCGGACCGCACCGTGGGGCCCTCGTGGTGCTGGAGCCACGGTGAGTCGCACGTGCTCGTGAACCGCGCCATCGAGCGATGGAGGCGCCGCGATCAGCTCGCCCTGCGCACCCGCGCCCTCCGCGCCCGGCCGGGGCGACCGCTGGTGATCGTCCCGAGCATTCTCGGAACCCGGATCATCGAGGGTGGCAAGGTGCTGTGGGGAACCGCACCTCGGCTCTACAGGGGACCGCCGGTTGCCACGGCCGCCGACGCGGTCGCGTCGGGTCTGCTCGAGGGGTTCGCGCTGATCCCCGGCGTCTATGCGTACGACGTGTTCGGTGGGTTGCTCCGGTTCCTCGATCGCGTCGGCGGCTACCATCGCGGTCGCGACCTGTTCGTGCTCGAGTACGACTGGCGGCGCAGCGTCGAGCACGGTGCAGCTCGGCTCGCCGAGCTGCTCGACGCGGTCGAGCATCACCATCGCGGTGACATCGACGTGGTGGCGATCAGCACCGGCGGCTTGCTGGTCCGCCATTGCCTCGCCATGGGGCGGTCGCTTCGCCGGATCATCTACATCGGAACGCCGCACCGCGGCAGCTTCCAGGCGATCACGAGCCTGCACGCGGGGCTGCAGATGGTGCCGCTCGGTCGCCGATTTCCCCCCGAGGAGATCGCGGCGTGCGAGACCTGCTGGGACGCCCTCCCGCACCCGGACGAGCGCGTGGTCGTCGATGCGGCGGGAACGGTCCTCGACGACTCGCTCTACGACCCGGCGACCTGGCGGCGCATGCAGCTCGGGTCGCCGAGCGTCGCGGTCGGGCGCCACCTCGAGCGCGCGGCGCGCCTCCATCGCGTTCTCGATGCCGCGCCGGTGCATGGGGACAGCTGGGTGATCGGTTCACGTCATCTGCCGACGCTGAGCAAGCTCGTGCTGGTGAACGGTCGGGCGACCGTGCTGCCGTGCACGCCGCGGGCAGCGGATCCGATCACGCCGCACGTGTTCGAGCCGGGCGATTCGTCGCTCCCGGCGAGGAGCCTGCTCGGGTTGCCGGGCCTCGATCCTCGCCGCGTCCGCACCGTCGCGGTCGACGATCACCACACCCTGCCGGCGGATCCAGCCGTCCATCGTCACGCGCTCGAGATCCTGCTCGAGCCCTAACCCATATCGCGTCCCCGCGCACCTCGACGCCGGGTCGCGACTAGCTCGATGTCCCCGCGGGGACGCCGCGCGACCGGGCGATGATCTTCCGGACCGACATCCCGCGCTTCGCCGACTCGTCGTCTGCTTCCTCCGCCGCCGTTGATCTCGTATACGCCCAGCTGAATCGCAGCTCCCCGACGCGCCCGGTGATCGCGAGGATGCCCGCGTGGTGCGCGACGTGGTGGCCCGAACATGTGTTGGAATCGCAGGATGTCTGCACACATGACGAACGTCCAGCGCGCCAAGCCATGACGCTGCTGAAGGTCGCCGCTTATCAGGCCCCGTTGCTGCCGGCTGGCTCGATGGCCGCCCTGGCGTTGATCCAGACCGCGCTCGTCGAATGCGAGAGAGCGCGTGTTCAGATCCTGTGCTGCCCCGAGGCGATCCTGGGGGGCCTTGCGGACGACCACGACGCGCCGCGTGAGATCGCGCTAGGCGTCGAAGACGGCGGGCTCGCTCGCGTGCTCTCACCACTCTGTACGGCGAAGGTCACGCTGATCGTCGGGTTTACCGAGCAAGGACCGAACGAGACGTGGTTCAACTCGGCCGCCGTCGTCGACGGTGGCAAGGTGCTGGGCATCTACCGCAAGTGTCACCCGGCGATTCGCACGAGCGTTTACACAGCGGGCACCGACCTGCCGATCTTCATCGCTCACGAGGTCCCGTTCGGCATCGTGATCTGCAACGACGCGAACTATCCGGAGCTCTCACGCCAGTACCGAGACCGCGGGGCGGCTGCCCTCTTCATGCCGCTCAACAGCAGGCTCAGGCCTCAAGTGGCCGATGCCTGCCGCGCTCGAACCCGTCAAAACCTGATCGAGCGAGCGTCTCAGAATGGAGTGCCGGTGATCTCGGCGGACGTGACTGGACGCGACGAAGGACGGATGTCGTATGGCGCCACGGCGATCATCGCCGCCGACGGCAGCGTGGTCGCGGAGGCGGAGCCGTTCGTTGAAGGCTTGATCATGGACGAGATCGTGATCGCCTCACGCTAACCCCGAGAGCGAGATGCGGCAGACCCGCACCATGCCCGTTCCCGAGCACTCAGCGAGCCCTGGCGACGCTCGCGCCACGACGCTACCGGAAGCGACGCCATGCAGTGTAAAAGCGACAGATGGGGCGATCGTGACCAGCTCGGGACCGCTCATGCTCTCGGTCGTCGTTCCCGCCTTCAACGAAGCCGCGCGGATCGAACCCACCTTGCGGTCGGTCAGTGCCTGGCTCGGGGCCAACGCCGCTGGGAGCGAGATCGTGGTGGTGGACGATGGGTCGACCGATGACACCGCCGCGGTCGTGACGGCGCTCGTGCGCGAGCTGCCCGGCCTCCGCCTGATCCGCAGCGGGAGCAATCGCGGGAAGGGCAGCGCCGTCCGGATCGGAATGCTCGCCGCCCGCGGACAGCTCCGCCTCTACATGGACGCGGACAACGCGACGCCGATCGACGAGCTGCCGAAGCTGCTGGCCGCGATCGAGGACGGCGCCGACATCGCGATCGGCTCGCGCCGTGCGGCGGGAGGTGGCCAGCGCATCAAGCAGCCATGGTTCCGTCGGGCCTGGTCTCATGTGGCGAACAAGGCGGTTCAGGCCGTGCTGCTCGACGGGATCCAGGACACGCAGTGCGGCTTCAAGTTGTTCCGCGCCGGTGCGGCCGAGACGATCTTCGCGCGCGCACGCGTGGCGGGATGGGGGTTCGATCTCGAGGTGCTCGTCCTGGCGCGCACGCATGGCCTCCAGATCGCAGAGCGTGGCGTGGTCTGGTCCGACGACCGGCGCAGCCGGATCCATCCGCTGCGCGACGCGGTGAGGATCACCGGCGAGCTCCTCGCGATCCGGCGATCCTTGCGCCGCGGCGACTACGACGCCACGAAGTCATGACGACGCGCGGACGGTTCGAGCTCGGCCTGCTCGCGGTCGCCGGCGCGCTCGCGATCATCTTCACGACGATCGCCAGCGGATTCCTGCCCGCGCTCGATCGCGCGCGCCCCGGGTTGGCGGAGGTCCCGCCATGGTCGTCGCCCGCGCGGCCGCGCCTCGCGCGGCGCGTGATCCTGGTGATCGTCGACGGCCTGCGCGTCGACGTCGCGCGCGAGCTCCCGTTCCTCGAGAAGCTGCGAGCGACCGGGGCATCCGGACGCGCGCACGCTGCGTTTCCCACGCTGTCCCTGGCGGGCTACACCACCATCCTGACCGGCGTCGAGCCCCGCGACAGCGGCGTGCGCACGAACGAATGGTCGGGACGCATCGCGATCGATTCGCTGGTCGACCGGGTCACCGCCACTGGAGCTCGGGTTGCGTTCGCGAGCGATCGCAGCTCGCTGCAGCCGCTGTTCGGACCACCGTGGGAGCGGCAGATCGCGACGGTCGGCGACCGCACCGAATCGTTGATCGTGCTGGTCCCGTCCGCGCTCGATCGCGCGGGTCACGATCACGGAGGGGCCTCGCCGGAGTACCGCGCGGCCGCGGCCGCGGTTGATCGCGAGCTCGCCGCCAAGCTCGCGAGCGTCGATCTCGCACTCGATGCGATCGTGGTCGTGGCCGACCACGGTCATCTCGACCGAGGTGGCCACGGAGGCGTCGGCAAGGACGTCACCTGGGTCCCGCTGATCTTCGCGGGCGCTGGCGTCCCGCGCGGCACCGTGTTCCGCGATGTCTCGCTCGCCGACGTCGCGCCGACGATCGCCGCGCTGCTCGGCGTGCCGTGTCCCGGGCATTCGATCGGTCGCGCCGTGGTGGGGGCCCTCGCGCTCGATGATGTCGCGGCCGCGGCGCTCGCTGCCTCCGAAGCCGCCCGCGTGGCCTACCTCGCGCCATATCGCGCCTCGCTCGAGGTCGCCGCGCGGCACCGCGCGTCCGTCGCACGCTGGGTCCGCGGGTCGTGCAGCGCGGTCGTGCTGCTCGCGATGCTGGCCGCGATCTGGTTCGGAGCGCGGCGCCGGTGGATCGCGCTCGACCGTGGTGTCGTCGTCGTCGCCGTGTTCCCGGCGATGTTTGCCCTTGCGGTGATCGCGCTCCCCCTCCCGCTGTGCCCCCCGCACCTTCCGGGGGATCGGCTGTCGTTCGCCCTCGAGGTGTCCTCCTACCTGGGAATCGCGCTCGTCGCGCAGGTGCTCGCGGGCTGGATCATGGCCCGTGGACGATCCTCCCGCGAGTGGCTCTGCGGCGTGATCTCCGTCGGTGTCGTGGTCGCAGCGGCGCCGGCGCTGGTGAGCTGGGCGCTCGTCGGCGAGCCTGGCGCGTCGCTCCTCCCGGGTCCGGTCGCGGTGATGCTGACGCCCGTGACGGCCGCTGCCGCGGCTTGCCAGATCTGGCTCGCTGCCGGCGTCCTCGTGGTGACGTTGCGCCGGCGGGGGGGCGCCGACAGGTAATGCGCTCGTCGTCGCGAGTGGGTATGTTCGCCGCCGTGGAGCCGTTGCACATCGATCCCGCTGGACTCCGCGAGCAGTTCCTCGCGCAGGACGAGCTCGTGTTCGTGGCAGGCGCGATCCCGGCCGGCACGCTCGCCGTGCTCCGCGCCGAAGCGGAGCGACTCGAGCCGGAGGCGACGCGGATGTACGTGCCGTTCATCCGGTCGGGTGGGACGGTGGGTGGACGGCGATTGCGCCGCCGCGCGCCGGAGATGGCGCGCCTCTACCAGCGCCTTCGCGAGGTGGTATCCACGCTCTCCGGTCGCGCTCTCTACGAGAAGGCGAGCGATGATGATCACGCGGTCGCCCTCTACAGCTATCGGGCCGGCGACTTCATGGCCGCTCACCTCGATCGCTGCGGCAGCGCTCCGTTCGGGTCGTACTCCGTGACCGTGGGTCTCGTCGATGACTCCACGAGCCAGCTCGAGTGCGAGCTCGCGAGCGGCCGACGGATCGAGATCAAGACGAGCCCGGGGTCGGTCACGATCTACAACGGCTCGCGCATCGCCCACGCGGTCTCGCGGCTCGGTGCGGGCCAGCGGCGGGTGGTGCTGTCGGGGAGCTACCGGACCCAGCCCCGTCCTCACGCGGTGCCTCACCTCGTGCAGCGCGTCGTCGAAGGGTTCCTCTACTTCGGATGGGCAGGGCGTGAGCGACGACATCTGCGGTGACCGATGAGGCCGGTCGCGATCTGCGGCGCGGCGGCCGTGAGCCCGCGCGGCATCGGATGGCGCGGGATCTCGGAGCCGGGTAGCTCGCACGCATCCACCCTGCTCGCGGCCACGCATCCAGGCGTCCGCGGGTTCGAGGTGCCGCCGGTTCCCGACGCGCTCGACGTGCCTCCCAAGGCCCGGCGCTTGATGTCGCGCGGGGCGTGGCTCGCCGCGATCGCCATGCGCGAGGCGCTCACCGACGCGGCCTGGAGCGATCGCGCCGGAGTGGGTTGCTGGCTCGGCGTCGGCGCCTCCGGTGGTCCGCTGGCCGAGATGGTCGCGATGATGCAGATCGCGCGGGACGGAGACACCGTGTCGATGGAGCGGCTCGGGCGAGAAGGCCTGCTGGC
>JAYVLW010000662.1:0-4300 GCA_043759315.1 Myxococcales bacterium | reverse complement strand
CCGACCGGACGGCCCGCCGATCAATGCGAAGTCGAGCCGTCCGTCGCCGTTGAAGTCTCCGCTGAGGCGACGAATCCCGGGCTCGCGCGCGATCCTCGCGAAGTTACCGGCGAGACGATTCGTCACGGTGAACGTGCCATCGTCGTTCGAGAAGGCGACCGGGAGATTCTCACCGCTCGACGCGCCGAGCAACGCGATGTCGTCTCCGCGCGCGGACGCGTTCAGCGCCGGTTGAAACGGCGCGCTGACCGTGACGAACGCGTCTACTCGCGGTGGTAGTCCTGGGGCACTCGCCGCCAACACCTCCGCGACTACTCCGATGCGCTCGTCATCTAACTGCAGGTCGAAGATGATCGGCACCTCCACCTCGATCGTGGACCCTCTCGCCAACCCCGAAACCCTGGCGAACGCCAGTCCACCAAACCGACTGGGTCGGAGCTCGTTCAGCTGGCGGCAGAAGTTCGTTTGGAATCTGTTGGTGACGAAGTCTTCCCGGTTGCCATTCCGGTTGGTGAGAAAGCACCGCACGAGCCGCGTCGTGTCGATGCGAGAACCGAATGGAGGTACGAACTCGAGCGTGACATCGTCCCCGCAGTTGGCCTGCCCCGTCGCCACGGCGTGCATCAACGTGGATTGGCCAAGCGCTGGAGCCTCCGCGACCGGGTCGACGAGGAGGCCGGCCCTGAGTGCGATGCCCGGCTCTCCGCTGACGCATGTGGAAAAACCCTGTGCGATTGCACCCTCGATGAACGTTTCAGCTGCGCGGGCTTCCCGACCGATCGAGAGCACCGCAGCCATCACAGCCAGACCAGAAAACGATTTCGTCATTTCACTAGGAGTGGGCTCGCGCGATCCGTCGCATCGGAACCCGGTCAGCTAACTTTGCGAGTAGATCCAGGAGGATCCCGTCGCATATTCGCTTCCATTCGCTTCAGGGATCCGGAGGCGGCGCGAGGACGCGCTCCAGGCTGACATCGAGCCGGCTGTGGACGAGCCGGAGGATGCTGTCGACCTCGTTGGTCGCGACCCCAAGCCGGCGCTGGACCTCGGCGCGCGTGCGCTCGAGAAGCACGTCGCGGATGCTGGCGAGCCAGCGCGCGGCCGTCGCGCCGTGGACCCCGTGGATCGCGCCGATCTCGGCGACGGTCAGGCCGTCGAGCACCTGGTAGCGGAGCAGGCTGCGCTCCTTGGTGCGGAGTGCGTCGAGCGCCGTGCGGAATGCATCCGAGCACTCGGTGCGGTAGAGGTCGCGAATGTAGCCGAGCTCTGGGTCGTGGGCGGGCGACAAGAAATCGAACAGCGCATCGTCGTCGACCTTGACCTCGCGCTTGTCGCGACCGATCAGTCGGACGAGCTCGCGCATCGCGGTCACCCGGATCCAGCCGCGGAGGTCGCCCCGGCCCGAGAACCCGGAGGCGGCAGCCGGCCGGCTGGCCTCGGCGACGAACAGGGTGCGACGGAGGATCTGTTTGAGCTCGGCGGCGAGCTCGGTCCCGGCACGCGCGCGGGCCGCCGCGCGATCGATCTCGCCGAAGTACGCGCGTTCGAAGTGCACGATCGCGGTCTCGTCACCGCGCGCGCACGCGAGCGCGATATACACGTCGCTCGCTCGGACCGAGCGTACCTGCGCCTCACCGGCATCGGCCGAGAACCTCCCCGCCAGGTGCGCGATGAACGCGGCGTCGGCGACCACGATCTCGGGCCACGCTTCGTGGGCCGCTGCGAGGTGCGCGCCGAGCACCGCCTCGAGATCGGCGAGGTCCGCAAGCGCGGCTCGGGGTGCGCTCGCGAGTCCATCGAGGAAGATCTCGCGGAGGCTCACCACCACAGTATACTCGCCCCGACCTGTTGCCATGACGTTGTGCCCGGACGTGGATGCGTTTCAGGCGATGATCGCTCGTCGCCTTCCGGACGCGCGTCGTGCCGAGATTGCGGAGCATGCCGACGAGTGTGATGCCTGTCGCTCGCTGCTCGTCGAGCTGATCCGCGGCACGGCTGTGTGCGAGGAGGAACCGGGATCCAGCGACGATCCGGCAACGGCTGAGACCGTCGATAGCGGACAACGGCATCGGACTGGCCTCGTCGAGCTGCAGCCGGGGGACCGGATCGATCGCTACATCATCGAGGGCACGCTCGGTGCTGGAGGCATGGGTGTGGTCTACGCGGCCCGCGATCCCGAGCTCGATCGCCCGGTGGCGCTCAAACTGCTCCATCCCCGCGCCGCTGCATCCCATGCGGAAGCGCGGTTGCTCCGCGAGGCGCAGGCTGTCGCGCGGATCTCCCATCCGAACGTCATCGCAGTGCACGACATCGGCACGGCGGGAGACGACACCAAGGTCGCGGGCCAGGGCTTCATCACGATGGAGCTCGTCGATGGCTGGACGCTGCGCGAGTGGCTCGCCGAGGTGCCGCGGACCTGGCGGGAGATCTTGGTCCCGTTCCTCGCGGCGCTGCGCGGGCTCGCCGCGGCACATGCCGCCGGCCTGATCCACCGCGACATCAAGCCCGACAACATCTTGATCGGGCGCGACGGGCGGGTTCGGGTCACCGATTTCGGGATGGCGCGAGCGATCGAGGACGTCACCGCTGCGGTGGACACTACGGCGTCACGATCGCCGCTGCTCGTCGGATTGACGCAGACCGGAACCACGCTCGGCACTCCGGCATACATGGCGCCCGAGCAACATGCCGGCGCTGCAACGGACGCACGCAGCGACCAGTTCAGCTTCTGCGTTGCCGCGTGGGAAGCCGTCTACAACGAGCGACCGTTTGTCGGCGGTGACGTCGCCGCGCTCGCTCGTGCGGTTCGCTCCGGTGACCTCCGACAGCCGCCGGCGGGCTCGCGGGTTCCGGCATGGGTGCGCCGCGCCCTGACGCGCGGTCTGTGCACGGAGCCGAGTGAGCGCTGGCCCACAACCGACGCACTCGCAGACGCGCTGACGCCGGGGCGAACGCGGCGGCTCGCGATCGCCGGCGGCGTGCTGAGCGCTGCCGTGATCGCGGCGCTCGTTGTGGTGCCGCGGATGCTCGGCGGTGCGCCACCCGAGCTCTGCACGGGTGCGGAAGCTCGCCTCGTCGGGATCTGGGACGCTCCACGCGCGCAGTGGCTCGGCGCGGCGTTCACCGCAAGTCAGCTTCCTGCGGCGGCACCGGTGTGGCACCGGCTGCTGCCGATGCTGGACCGGTTCGCGGTCGGTTGGGTCGCGATGCACACCGACGCGTGCGAGGACACACGGGTGCGTGGTGACCAGACCGAAGCACTGCTCGGACTGCGGATGCAGTGCCTCGACCGCAAGCGCGTCGGTGTGCGGACGCTCGTGAGCGCGCTCGGGACACCCGATGACGTCACGATGACCACGGCGCTGTTGGTGGCCGAGCGTGTCACGCGGCTCGACGAATGCGCCGACGCGGTGGCCTTGACGGCGCCGACGTCCGCTCCACCGACCGCGGAGATCGCAGCGGAGGTCGCGACCCTTCGCAGCGAGCTCGAAAGCGCCGAGGTGGGATGGCAGATCCGGCGTCACTCCGACGTCAGGGCGCAGCTCCGACGCATGGACGAGCGAAGTCGGGCGATCGGGTTCGCGCCGCTCGAGGCCGAGGTCGGGATCCTGATCGCGAGGTCCAGAACCACGAAAGCGACGAGCGCGGCGCCGACGAAACCCTGCGTGGCGCCATCGAACGTGCCGAGGCCGGCCGGCACGACAAGGCCAAGGCACAGGCGGAGATCCTGCGCGTCCATGCCCTCGGCGTGCTCCGGAGGTTCGAGGATGCTCATCAGCGCGGCACCTATGCGCGGGCCGTGATCGCGCGCCTCGGAGGCGACGATGAGCTCGATGCGCAGCTCGCCACGTCGCTCGGCGAGCTGCTCGGTCGCGAGCACCGCTGGGACGAGGCACACGCCGAGATCGCGAAGGCGCTCGCGATCGAGACCCGGATCTTCGGCGCGCGCAGTGCGGCCGTCGGCTCGACGCTCGCCGACCTCTCGGGTGTGCTGAACGAACAGGGCAAATACGAAGAGGCGTTCGCGACGATGCGCCAGGCGACCGCGCTGTTCGCCGAGCTCTACGGCGAGCAGCCGATGGCCGCCGCGATGGAGCTCACGGGCAAGGCGGACGAGGCGTTGATGGCCGGAGATTTCGCGACGTCCGCGACGCTGGCGCAAAAGTACGTCGCGTTGCTCGAGCGGTTGCGCGGTGTGGATTCGGCAGACGTAGCGTACGCGCGAAGCAGTCTTGCGATGTCGGTCGAGTACAGCGGCCATCTCGAAGAAGCGCGCGCGCTCCGCCGCACCGTGGTCGGG
>JAYVLW010000661.1:0-3082 GCA_043759315.1 Myxococcales bacterium | reverse complement strand
CCGTAGTTCGTGGGGTCGTTGACGATCGAGCCGCCCGTGGCGAGGACCATCGGCGACGGCTGAGCGAGCAGGCGGGTCAGCACCTCGCGCTCCACCCGGCGGTAGTACGCCTCGCCGTGCACGGCGAACACCTCGGACAGCGGGAGGCCAGCGGCGTCCTCGATCTGCTGATCGATCTCGACGAACGGGATCGAGAGCTTCTTCGCGAGCGCCTCGCCGACCGCGGACTTGCCGGCGCCGCGCACACCGAGCAGCGCGATCGGCTTCTCGCCAGGCGGCGCATCGGCCGCTGCGAGCAGCACGGAAGGCGTCGTGCCGAGGGCGTGGGCGACCTCGGCAAAGCGGAGTAGCGAGATGTTCCCGTCGCCGGTCTCGAGCTGGGCGAGGAACCGCTCGCTCACCCCCGAGTGCTGCGCGAGCGCGCGACGCGACCACCCCCGACGCTCCCGGTGGGCGCGGACCGCGCTGCCGACCGTGGACAGGTAGCTCTCCGACACGACAGCAATATAGTGCATGAGTTTGAATGCTGACAAGCAGTAAATTGCCTGGTATCCCTCCGCGGATGGATCCGACCCAGTTCGAGACCCACCCGAGCAAGTACAAGCACTGGAAGCTCGCGGTGAAGGGTGATGTCGCCACGCTGACGATGGCCGTCGATGCAGATCATCCGCACCGACCGGGCTACGAGCTGAAGCTCAACTCGTACGATCTCTCGGTCGACATCGAGCTCGCCGATGCGATCCAGCGCATCCGCTTCGAGCATCCCGAGGTCAAGACCGTGGTGTTCACCGCGGATCTCGACAAGGTGTTCTGCTCGGGCGCGAACATCTACATGCTCGGGCTGTCGACCCACTCGTTCAAGGTGAACTTCTGCAAGTTCACCAACGAGACCCGCCTCTACCTCGAGGATGCGAACATGCACAGCGGCCTCGGCACGCTGTGCGCCTGCAAGGGCACCACCGCCGGCGGCGGCTACGAGCTCGCCCTGGCGTGCGAGGACATCATGCTCGTCGACGACGGCAACTCCGCCGTCTCGTTCCCCGAGACGCCGCTGCTCGCGGTGCTCCCCGGCACCGGCGGTCTCACGCGCCTCGTCGACAAGCGCAAGGTGCGCCGCGATCGCGCGGACGTGTTCTGCACCACGGCCGAGGGCATCAAAGGCAAGCGCGCGAAGGACTGGGGCCTCGTCGATGCCGTGGTCTCGCGCTCGAGCTGGGACAAGACGCTGACGGAACGGGCCGCGGCGCTCTCCGCGAAGCAGACGGTCGTCCGTGGCCCGGCCGTGCAGCTCTCCGAGCTGTCGCCGAAGATCACCGACAAGGCGTTCACGTATCGCTACGTGGAGCTGACGATCGACCGCGCGGGCCGCACCGCCGCGCTCACCGTGAAGGGCCCCGAGGCTGCGCCGACGGATCTCGCGTCATCGTTGCCCTCTGGCGACACGTGGAGCCTCCGCGCCTTCCGCGAGCTCGACGACGCGCTGCTCCGCCTCCGCTTCGATCTGCCCGAGGCCGGTATGGTCACGGTGCGCACGAGCGGCGATCGCGCTCTCGTCATCGCGCACGACGAGGCGCTCGCGAAGGCGACCACCGGGTTCGCCCGGGAGGTGCGGCTGCTCCAGCGCCGCGTACTCAAGCGGTTCGACAACACCGCGCGCAGCTTCTACGCCGTCGCGGATACCAAGGACTCGTGCTTCGCGGGCTCGCTGCTCGAGCTCGCGCTGGGCGCGGATCGCTTCTACATGCTGCTCGATGGCGATCAGGCGATCGGCGTCGCGACCTCGGTGGCGAACGCGGGGTTGTTCACGACGTCGACCGGGATGTCGCGCCTCGATGCGCGGTTCTACGGCACGCCCGACCAGGTCGCGAAGATCCTCGCGCGAGGCGCCGAGGGCGTGATCCTGTCCGAGGAGGCCGCCCAGCTCGGGATCGCCACGATCGCGGCTGACGACATCGACTTCGAGGACGAGCTGCGCATCGCGATCGAGGAGCGCGCGTCGCTGTCTCCGGACGCGCTCACCGGCATGGAGGCGTCGCTGCGCTTCGTCGGTCCCGAGACGATGGAGACCAAGATCTTCGGCCGCCTGTCGGCCTGGCAGAACTGGATCTTCACCCGCGCCAACTCGACCGGCGAGCACGGCGCACTCACGCTCTACGGCCAGCCGGAGCGGCCGCAGTTCCAGTGGAAGCGGACCTAAGGAGAGAACGATCATGGGCAACGTACTCACCGACGAGAAGATCCCGAACAACGTCAACCTCTCCGGCGACAAGCGCCTGCAGCGCGCGCTCGAGGCGTGGCAGCCCGCGTTCATCGACTGGTGGAAGCAGATGGGCCCGCTCGGCTGGCAGGAGCGCGACATCTATCTGCGCACCGCCGTCTCGGTCGAGACCGATGGCTGGGCCCACTTCGATCACGTCAAGATGCCCGACTACCGCTGGGGCATCTTCCTCGAGCCGAAGCAGGAGGGCCGCACCCACGGGTTCGGTGACTTCTACGGCCAGCCCGTGTGGGACGAGGTGCCGGGCGAGTTCCGCAATCTGATGAAGCGGCTGATCGTGACGCAGGGCGATACCGAGCCCGCGAGCGTCGAGCAGCAGCGTGACCTCGGTGCCACGGCGCCGTCGCTGTACGACCTGCGCAACCTGTTCCAGGTCAACGTCGAGGAAGGCCGCCACCTGTGGGCGATGGTTTATCTATTGCACACGTACTTCGGCCGTGATGGCCGCGAGGAAGCCGAGGAGCTGCTCGCGCGACGCTCGGTCGACGCCGACAAGCCGCGCATCCTCGGCGCGTTCAACGAGCCGACGTCGCACTGGCTGTCGTTCTTCATGTTCACGATGTTCACGGATCGCGACGGCAAGTATCAGCTCGCGGCCCTCGCCGAGAGTGCCTTCGATCCGCTTGCACGTACCTGCCGGTTCATGCTGACCGAGGAAGCGCACCACATGTTCGTCGGCGAGTCCGGCATCCAGCGCGTGGCGAAGCGCTCGTGCGAGCTGATGAAGCAGGATCCGAACGGAGATCCACGCACGCTCGGCGGCATCGATCTTCCCACCATCCAGAAGTACGCAAACCTCTGGTA
>JAYVLW010000660.1:0-2750 GCA_043759315.1 Myxococcales bacterium | reverse complement strand
GTGATCTCGACGCCGATCCGCTGCGATCGATCGCGTCGCGGCCGCGACGTGCCGGCCGAGCAACTATCACTTGGCGCCGCATCCGGTGGGCACGCGTTGACCAGCGCCGTCGAGTTGTACTCGCGCGCCTCGAACCCGGCGAACGCCGCGAGCTCGAGGCTGCGCGTGCCGCCCGACGTGGCCCACAGGTTGAGATCGAGCCGGGCGCTCGCCGCCGGTCCCGTCCAGTCGAAGTCGTGGTTCTCCTTGTAGGCGAAGTCCCGCCATCCGAAGCCGACGGTGAGGTGCCGCTCCTCTCCACCGTCGAGCACGAGCAGGGCATCCGCGCCGAGGTTCGTGAACGTGCGCGCGCCGACCTCGTTGGTGATGGGGACCGCGTTCACCGCCGCGAGCCCCGCGCCGAACGCGACCGGGCGATTCTCGATCGGATGCATGTACCGGAGCTCGCCGGTCATCAGCACCACGTTCTCGCTGCTCGCCTCGTCGGACGCGACCGCGCGCGCGAGCGCCGAGACCAGCACCGAGTAGGTTCCGCCGGCGAGCCGATCGCGGCGATCCACCTTGCCGCCGACCCGCGCCACCCCGGCGGCGACCCGATGCGTGTCGAGCCCCGGCCCGGTCTCGACGCGCTGCACGTTCGTATCCTCCTCGGCACCCGCCTCGAAGCTGACATTCCACGGCGCAGCGAGGGCGAGCCCGTGCGTCACCAGCACGAAGCCGATCGCCGTCACGCCTGCGCGACGCATGGTCGCAGGGTATCCCATCTCCTCCACCGGCCGCCCGTGGTACGCAGCCCCCATGCGCCGTGCCGTCGTGATCGCCGTCGTCGGGCTCCTCGCCGCCTGCAAGGGCGATCGCGACAAGTGCGAGAAGGCGTGCCGGAACTACGGCACGCTGCTCTACTGGGACATCGCGGACCAGGCGATCCAGGCCGCGCCCCCCGCCGAGCGCGACGCGCTGCGGAGGCGGAAGCTCGGAGAGTTCTCGTCGCTCCTCGAAAATGGCGTCGACACCTGCGTCAACCAGTGCACGTCGGCGAACAACGACAAGCAGATCGACTGCATGGCGGGTGCGAAGACCGCCGCCGACGCGAAGAAGTGCATCAACTAACGGTGGTCGCGGACGAACCGGCCGCCGCCGTAGTCCTTCTTGTCGTCGTCCTTCTTGTCGTCCTTCTTGTCATCGCCGCGGTGGTCGCGGACCTTGGCGTCGGGTGACGACGACGACTTCCAGGATGATGACGATGACGTGCGGTGATCGCGCACGGTCGCCTCGGGCGACGAGCTCGACTTCCACGACGACGGGTTCCGGTGCTCGCCCGTGCGGTGGTCGCGCAACGCCGGGCCGTAGCCGTACGGCGGGTTCGTGATGCCGTCGTCGTAGTAGATGGACTCGCTCCCGGCCTCGCCGCCGACGGCGACGTTGTCGGGGCCGCCCGCGGCGGTGAACACGTCCGGATCGCCCCAGAAGCCGGCGTTCCACACCCACCCCCCGTTGACCCACGCCCACGAGCCGGCGGTCCAGCGCGCGCCGTCGAACGGCGTCGGGCCAGCGGCCTCGGCGATCAGCGCGGGCATCGGCGGGCGCGCGATCGCACCTCGCTGGATCAGGTAGTACGAGAGCTGCGCGCGCGTGCGGAGCACCATGTCGAGGCGGAGCTGGAGGCGATCGACCCCGACCTGCGCGACGCGTGCACGCTCGGCGACGCCCTCGTCGCGATGGTTCGGGTTCGCGTGGCACTCGCCTTCGAGGTAGGCGAGGTACTCGCGGCGCCACTCGTAAGCACCCGTCCGCGCGCGCGCATCGATGTCGATCGCGACCTGCGCGTGGGCCGCGGCTTCGGCGCGGATGCGCGCCTGTGCGGCCGCGGCGGCCTCGATCCGCGCCTGCCGTGCTTCGAGGCTCGCGCCGGCGGTGAGGAGCTGACCGGTGACCCGGCCGCGAACCTCCAGCGCCGCGGCGCGCTCGACGTCCGCGCGGACGCGCGCCTCGGCCTCCAGGTCGCGCACGCGCGTCACGTGGTAGCTGCCGAGCACGTTCGCGTCATCGGTCGTGGCGATCACCGCGCACACGCCGTCGCCGGCCGTGACGACGCGAACGCGATCGGTGAGGCGGCCGCGGCCGACGTCATCGGGCGCGAGGAGCACGGGCTCCTGATCGACGCCCGCGTCGACGTGGACCTGTGCGGACACGGTGGCGTTGCCCGCGCGCACGGTCGGCGTCACCGCGCCGAGCACCAGGTTCGCGGCGGCGGCGGCGGCTTCGCGATCGCGCTGGCGCGCCGCGCGGATCTCCGCGACGCGGCGCGCGCGGAACTGATCGAGCGATTCACCCGCGCTGCCGCTCAGCACGGCTCCGGGGCAGCTGACGGTCCAGTCGATCACCTGCGCGCGCGGGATGTCGAAGGCGAGCTCGAGATCGTAGGTTCCGGCGGGAAGCTGCATCCCGCCGCCGACCGCCCACGGGCGGCCCTGCTCGGCCGCGGTGGGAGCCGCGGCGTCGCCGCCGCGCGGCTGGATGAGGGCGTTGCCCATGCCGACCGGCTCGGTGCGATATCGCCCCGCGCACGCCGAGACCGACACGATCGCAAACAGAAGTGGAAGGCGCATCCGCCGAGGTGTCAGTGCAAGCAGGTTGCCACGGGCCTGGCCCTCCATTTGCGTGGGGCTCCTCCCATGACCGAGTCAGAACGACCAGGCAACGCGCACTTGCGAGCCCTGCACGACGGAAAGCAGGTGATCGCTACCGCG
>JAYVLW010000659.1:0-6290 GCA_043759315.1 Myxococcales bacterium | reverse complement strand
CGCCCACGGCGGCGTGCGCGAGGTGCCGAATACCCAGAAGGGCCAGCCGTGGGCGTCGAAGACCAGCATGGTGTCCTCGTCGGAGCGCGACAGGACCCGCAGGCCGTGGTTGTGCGAGTCGTAGAGCAGGCTCTCGGGCACCTTCTGGCCCTCGACGACCCTCATGCCGAGCCCGAACTTCGCGTTGATCGTGAAGCTGTGGTCATCGGAGACGTCCCACAGGTTCTTCGTCACGAGCACGCCGGCCGCCGTCGCGTTGACGCCGACCTGCACGAGCACGCCGCCGTAGACCTGCTTGTGATCGATGCCGAACGCCGTCCGCTCGTCGACCGCGCGCAGCGTCCACACGCTCGCCCACACGCCCTTGAGGGCCTCGCCGATCGCTTTCTTGCCGACGACGTTCGGGAACGTGTCGTAGAGCCCCGCGCCGTTGAACCCCGGGAGATCCTCGGCGTTCGTCGAGCTGCGCACGAACACGCCCTTGCCGCCGAGCTTGAGCCGCACCCGCCGGTAGATGAGATCGAGCGACGCAAGGTTAATCGGCGCGTCCTGGATCTGCTTGCGCATCGTCTCGAGCGCGGTCTTGCGCCACGCCGGATCCTTCCACTTCGGATCCGCGAGCATCGCGTCGACCTTCTCGTCGAGCTTGTTCTCGCGCATGTGCTGCACGTAATAGAAGAAGCCCACCCCGAAGCCGGCCGGCACGCGCACGCCGGGGAGGTTCGCGGTTACGATCTCGCCGAGGTTCGCGGCCTTGGTCCCGTAGATCACCACGTCCTTCGCGCGCATCCGCGTCAGCATCGCGAGCCGTGGGTTGTCGAGCGTCGCCTTCGGCAGATCGACGTGCTTCGCTGCATCGATCTTCTTCCGGGCCTCCTCGACCTCCGCGGGCGTCGCCTCGCGCAGCACCATCGTGGTGTCGTTGACCTCGTAATAGACCATCTTGCCGTCGAGCTTCCCGTACTTGTCGCGCGCCTTCTTGTCGCCGGCGTTCGGGATGCCCCACGCGCCTGCCCGCAGGTTGACGTGCGACAGCGGCGTCGAGAACGCGGTCGCGAGGATGCCGGCGACCGGCGTGATGTCCGGATAGCTCTCCTGCAGGAGCACGATGTCGTGGCGATCGAACACCGCTGACTCGTACGGTGTGCCGACCGGCACCACGTGCAGCTTGCCGACCGCTTTGCCCTTCGTGAACGCCTGGTACGGCGAGGTCTTGTAGATCTCGTCGTTGGTGACGAACTTGAGGCCCTTCTTCTGGACGTCGAGCGCGACCTTTCCCTGCATCGGAGAGTCCGGCCGGAACGGCAGCGCCTTCTGGAAGAACACCTGCTCGAGCCGCTTCGACGCCCGGATCACGTCGTCGGCACCGATCTTGTCTCCCTCCCAGAACGAGAAGCTCCAGCGGTCGACCTTGATGTGGTGCGTCAGGTACCCGAGGATGAACTTCGGCTTCACTCGCTCGTAGTTCTTGTTGTATTCGCGGACATTGTCCGCGGTCCACGCCTTCTTCAGCAGCACGCCGAGGACGAAGTCCGCGTGGATGTTGAACAGGTTGACGTCGAAGAAGTAGATGTCGTTGGTCTTGAGATCGATGATGAACTTTCCGAGCTCGTCGGTCGCGACGATCTTCGAGTAGTTCTTCCACGTCGCCTGGTCGGGCACCTCCTTGACCCAGGCGCGCTGCTCGCCCTTCGCGAACGCGGGGCCGGAGCTCCAGACCAGCGCCAGGACGAACGCAAACGCTACCGCCAGGACCGAACCTGCGTGCTTCATAGGTCCACCTTATAACGCGTATAGTCCGCCCGTGGTCTCCGCCGGCCCCAACGCCCCTGTCACCCGCGCCGCGTCTCTCGCGGTCATCGTCGCGGCGCTCGGCTACTTCGTGGATATTTACGACCTCATCCTGTTCGGGATGGTCCGCACGCCGAGCCTCAAGGCGCTCGGCATCACGGGCGACGCGCTGACCACCGAGGGCGTCTACCTCCTGAACATGCAGATGGGCGGCATGCTGCTCGGCGGCATCCTGTGGGGCGTGCTCGGCGACAAGCGCGGCCGCCTGTCGGTGCTGTTCGGCTCGATCGCGATGTACTCGATCGCGAACCTCGTCAACGGCACCGTCGAGACGCTCCAGGGGTACGCCTGGTGTCGCCTGATCGCGGGCATCGGCCTCGCCGGCGAGCTCGGCGCCGGCATCACGCTGGTCAGCGAGCTGATGGGCAAGCACAACCGCGGCGTGGGCACCACGCTGGTCGCGGCGCTCGGCGTCTCCGGTGGCGTGGTCGCCGGCCTGATCGGCGGTGCGTTCCCCGGCATCGGCGTCGACTGGCGAACGGCCTACTACATCGGCGGCGGGATGGGCCTCGCGCTCCTCGCGCTGCGGATCGGTGTCGTCGAGTCGGGCATGTTCCACGCGACCGTCGCGAAGAAGACGGTCTCGCGTGGCAACTTCTTCAAGCTGTTCACCGATCGCAAGCGCCTCATCCGCTACCTCGCGATCATCGGCGTCGGCGTGCCGGTCTGGTACGTCATCGGCATCCTGTTCCTGTTCTCGCGGGAGCTCGGTGGCGCCCTCGGCCTCGACCCCGCGCCGAACCCCGCGACGTCGCTGTTCTTCTGCTACGCGGGCTGCGCCGTCGGCGGCCTCGCCTGCGGGATGCTCAGCCAGTATCTGAAGTCCCGGAAGAAGGCGCTCGCGATCTTCCTCGGCGCGACGGCGCTGGCGATGGTGCTCTACTTCACGATCGGCGGCGCATCGCTCACCGTGTTCTACGTGCTGTGCTGCTTCGGTGGCGCGGCCTCGGGCTACTGGGCGGTGTTCGTCGCGACCGCGGCGGAGCTATTCGGCACGAACCTGCGCGCGACGGTGACGACCACCGTCCCGAACTTCGTGCGTGGCTCCGCGGTGCTCGTCACGACCGGGTTCAAGGAGCTGACGCCGGCGATGGGCCTCGTCGGCGCGGCGATCGCCGTCGGCGTGGCCACGCTCGCGATCGCGGTGATCGGCCTCGTGTCGCTGCGCGAGACGTTCGGCGTCGACCTCGATTTCCACGAGGGCGACGAAGAGGACGCCCCACCGACGCTCCCGACCGCTACGGCGGTAGGGTGATGTTCGGGATCCGACCGTCCGCCGTGGCGCCGTCGCCGTTCGGGATGAACGCCTGCTGGCTGGTCGTGTTCGCGCCGGTGTAGCGGAAGATGAACTGGTCGCCGCTCTGGAAGTCGATCGCCGGCGCGGTCTGATCGATCTCGTACGCCTGCGCCTTGAACACGCCGCCGGGGAGGGGGTCGAAGTGCTGCGACCAGGTGGCGAGGGGCATGTCGGTGCCGCCGCGCCGCCAGATCAGATCGAAACTGACGTCGACGGAACGAATGACGATCGCATCACAGATCACGTGATAGGTGCCGGCGGGGACGGACGCCTTCAACGCGTACGGAGCTTCCTGGGACCCACCGGGCCCCACGCCGGGAGCTCAAAACGGAGTCGGCTCGTGATCGATCAACTTGACCTTCAGCTCGCTGCCATCGAGCGCGAGCCACAAGGTCTCCGGGTTGCCCGGATCCGACGGGCATCCCGCGAGCAGCGCCGCGAGGATGACCGGCGCGAACGCCTTCACTTGCCGTCCTTCTTGTCGGGCGGCCGAGGCGGCGCGCCAGGCGGGGCGGTGAACACCGCGATGAAGTGCGTCGGCACGGGCGTCGACTCTGATTGGAGCACGAGGCCTGCCTTCTGGGCAGCCGCCATCGACTTGGTCCGGTGGTGGATCCGGTTGGAGATCACGATCCGCCCACCCGGCTTGAGCGCCGAGGTCGCGGCGGCCAGCCAGCCCACCTCGTCGGTGAAGTAGTGATCCACCTCGGCGAGCAAGATCGCGTCATACGCACCCGCCTCGAGGCCCGGGGTCTCCGAGCCAACCACGCGTCGTTCCACGATCTCCGCGAGGCCCACCGCCGCGAGACGCGACTGGAGGAGCTCCAGCACCGCCCCGTCGATATCCGTGGCGACCACGCTGCCATTCGGTGCCACCGCGCGTGCGAGATGCACGGTCAGAAGTCCCGTCCCGGCGCCGACATCGGCGACCCGCGAGCCCGGCTTGATGCCGAGCGCCTCGATCACCTTCTCGGGCTTGCGCTCCGAATCGAACCGCGCCTGCTCTCGCGCGGTGTCGTCGGTGGGCTTGCTCGAGCCGATCGGATCGCTGCCCTCGCCACCGGTGCCCTCCTTCTTGCCGCCGCAAGCTGCGACGAGCAACGCGAGCAGGAACAGCACGGGGCGCATGGCGGGTAGCCTATCAGACGAACGAAGGGGCCGCCGGATTCCACCGGCAGCCCCTGCTTCACATTTCGATACGAGCCGAGCTCGAGGCGCTCAGATGTCCTTCGGCAGCAGCATGCCCGAGACGTCCTGGTTGCCGGTGAACGTCGAGATCGCCCGCAGGTCGCGCTTCGCGATCGCGCCCGCGATGGACGCCATCGCGATCTTCGCCGTGTTGTTGCCGTTGTACGCGATGGCGGCGCCCTTGCCATCGAAGCCCAGGACCGTTCCGTTGCGGTCGATGCTTCCAAAGCAGCCCGACTTCAAGTGCCCCGCGCTGTACACGTAGACGCGGTTGGTGTTGCCCGGCGTGCCGTCCGGCCAGCCACCCCGCTGCAGCGGGTTCTTGGTCGTATCGCCGTGGATGGTGATCACGGTGTCATCGGCGAGCGACTTCAGCGTGTTGTCGTCGGTGGTCGCGACCAGGTCCGCCATGAAGCCGTCGAACACGCCCTTGATCTGACCCGGAATCGTGTTGACGTCACCACCGTCGAACGCGCCGTGCGGATCGTCGCGCATGGCGGGCAGGGTCACCGAGTTGGTGAGGCCCATCTTGAACGCCTTGACCGCGACGATGAACGCGCGGCCGATCGCCGCGACGTTCGCACGGGTGTTGCCGTTGATTCCGTAACGGACGAGGTCCGCCGGCACGATCTGCAGCTGGGCCGCGAGGTTCTTGCCGAGGAACTGCGCCGCGCCGGCCGCCGTGGTGTACGCGATCTTCGTCGTCGAGCGATTCGCGGCGCGGTTGAGCTGGATGAACGCGTCGTAATGCGCCTTGTACAGATCCGCATCCGCGGTGATCGAGAGCAGACCGCCGGCGCGCGACGCGGCGCTGTTGAACAGACCGACGATGCCGTCGCCGTTGTTGACGTTCGCGGGACGGGCGCTGCCCGGGGCGATCCCGAAGTCGACGTCACCGATGGTCACCGCGGGGATGACCGACGGGTTCGCGGACTGCAGGGCGCTCGCGACCGCGAAGATGTTCGCGCCATTGAGGCCGACCACCGACTGCGGCTGGTTCGTGTGCGTCTCGTTCGCGCCGCACGTGAACACGGTGACCTGACGGCCGGCGGGCAGGTTCGCCCACGGCGTATCCGGACCGATCGCGAGCGGCTTGGCGGTGCCCGGAACGAGCGTCGCCATGCCGGGCTTGTGCCACGCGAAGTTCGCGTTGCCCGCCATCGCGATATCGACCTGCGGCCACAGCAGGCCGAACCAGGCGAGACCGCCGTTGCCGGCGACGATGTGGACCGAACGCGTGAACGCGTTGTCGGCGGCGGCGAAGGCGAGATCCTTGTCTGCCGACCCTTCGAGGATGTCGAACACCTTCGCGCGAGTCACACCGAGCGCTGCACCTGCGGCGACGCTCCACTTGATCAGGGCGCGACGCGTGAGCTGACGCTGCTCGTCACGCTGAGTCGTTTTGGACTTGGCCATGGTCAGGGTTCCTCTCTACTCGCAGGTGTAGGCCGCGGCCAGGAGGGCCGCGACGGCAAGGCGCTGACCGACCTGAGGGGTCGATGCGCGCGAGACGGTCAGGTTGCAGAGGTCGAGGTGCGCTGCCTCGGCGGGGACGCCGATGAGGCACGTGATGCCGCTCGCCTCGCACTGGTTCTGCGCGTTGAACAGCGACGCTGGAGCTCCGGTCGGTCCGCCGGTCTTGCAGCGATCGAGGGTCGGAAGCGCGGTGATGATCTGCGGCGCCGCGGCGGCGAAGATGTCGAACTCGCGCGAGGCGCCCGAGGTCGAGATGCCGATGTTCTCGCGGATGCGGTTCGCGTAGTTCGGCGCGCCCATCGCGTTGTCGCCGTTGTTGTAGAGGTCGGCCGCCGACAGCGCGGGCGCATTCGCCGCTCCGATCTGCGTGACACCGAGCGACGTCAGCACGCGGCCGAGGGTCATGTAGCGGACCTTCGCGCAGCTGTGCATGTGGGACGTGAAGCTCGGCGGTCCTTCCTTCTGGAGCCGGTCGAGG